>JAUYES010000320.1 GCA_030691225.1 Holophaga sp.
CGGGTATAACGCTGGCGGCCAAAATAACAAAGGCAATGCCTCCAAATTCCACCAGGGATTTGCATGAAACAAGGGCCCAGACGCCTAAAAAGGCTATTGAGACGCCTAGGGTCATGGCCGCACGTATCGCCAACCGGCGCCAGGCTTGATGGCGCACTTCCGCTTTTAGCTCTGGTAGGGAAGGGGTTGGGGTTGTCGGCGGGTTTTCGTCTGTGGAAAGTAAGCTCAAGGCCTGTTCGCCAATGGCTCGGCAGGATGGGCATTCCTTTAAATGAGCGAGATGACTGGCGCAAGGCTCAACACCATCTAAAAGCAAGGCCTTCATAGCTTCGCGTGCCACTTTGCATTCGGATTGGATCGACATCACATACCTCCTAAAATTTCAGCTAAACGTCGGTGTGCATTGTGAAGACGGCTTTTTACGGTTCCGGGTGGAATACCTAGGCGATTAGACATTTCGCGTTCGTTCATGTCTTCGAAATAGCGCAGCATTACAGCCTCAGCTAGGTGGGGCGGCAACTCCTGAATTCCACACTGCACAGCCTGTTTTCGTTCCTGTTGCAGTGCATGATCTTCAGGATGCAGGTCAGGGGCTTCCGCTTCCAGGGAGGCATCCTCTGAAAGAAAGAAGGATTCTTTCTTGGTGCGGGATAGACCTCGATTCCAGGCGATGCGAAAAAGCCAAGTGGAAAAGGCGTAGGTCGGATCGTACCGATGAGCGTGATTCACGACTCGAATCCAGGTCTCTTGCGCAAGATCCTCCCACTCGGGAGAGATTCGACGTAAAAGAGCGCCCACAGCGTTCCCATAGCGCCCTATCAGCTCGGGCAGGCATTCCTCGTCACCCTCGATCATCCAGGCAACGAGGAGTGCGTCCGAGGCTTCAGTATGGGGTGGCTTCATCCAGTGTTCTCCTTTCACCGTATATACCCCATGGGTTGTGAATCGGTTCACGAGAAAGGGGTGGCGATTAAGCCAGGATTGATGGGATGAACAGGGAAAAGCCAGATAGCGCTTGTGGGCAGCCGAACGAGTGCCGCCTGCTCTGGATAGACCTCCGGACTATGGTTGCGCTACCGAACCCAACGCGGGCTATGGTGAGCCTGAAACCCTTCCAGCAAAGAACGGTTGGATCCATTTTCGATATTGAAGAGACGGGTTTCAATTCCTCCAACGGCATAGGCGATCCACCGATCGTCGGGGCCCCAGCGGGGACTGGAAAAGGCGCCCTCCCCGGAAAAGAGCACATTCACGGTTCCCGAAGCCAATTCCAGCGTCTTTAATTCGCTGGTCCCGCCCTTGTTCACCGCTGTGAAGACAATTCGGGATCCATCTTGACTCCATGCAGGATCTCGGAGGTGCTGCTGTTCGAGGGCAAAGGTCCTTGCCGGATTCCCTTCTGGGGTGATCACGACAATCGCTTCTTGGCGCAGGCGACCATGTATGAAGACGAGTTGCTTGCCGTCTGGACTCCAAGCTGGTGCCTCGTTGCAAAAATCAAAAAGGGTGATAGTCCGGGTTTCGCCGGAATCCCAATCCAGTATCCGGATGGCTTGTCGACCTTGTTTGTCGTTTTCGACAAAGGCTAGGGTGCGCCCATCCGGGGAGAGGGCCGGATCGGACACTACGCCTTGTCCACGAAGAGGTGGATAGAGGCGTTTCGGCTGGCGGTGCTTTAAATCCATGCCCCAGATTTGCGGTGGCCCCATCACGTAGGTGATGTAGGCGAATCGTCCATTCCGAACCGAAGTCGGTGAATGAGTGAGACTCCCATGGCGGGTTAGTTGTTTGAGTTGAGATCCCACAGCATTGGTTAACACGATCTCGGATACGCCTTGTCCAACCTCCTGTACGAGCAGGAGATCATGGGCATCCGGCGTTTTTTGTCCTTGCAGGTGAACCGCTAAATCATCCGCCAACCGCGTCAACATCCAATCGAACAGTGCCAGAGACCCGGTGTAGGCCTTTTTGAACAGCGGTGTCTTCTCCATGCCCGGCAAGAGGGTCGCCTCCAGGCGCAGGCTGTTATCAGCACCTTGAAGGAGGACAGTCGCCAGCCGGAATCCACCTGGTTGGTTTCGGGGTCGGATCTCCCACCTTCGCAGGTTTCTGCCCAAACCTGTCACGAGGCGGGTGGAAAGGCCTGGAGCCAAACGCTCGATTCGAGGGGGCAGAATCTGGATAGTCTCCTGGAGTGTGGTTCCAGCATTCACGAACCCTGTTCCCAGGATCGTCCATGCCGCTAGCAAGGAGAGAAGCCGCTTCTTCATAGTGAAAAGGTAGCTTGACAATTTTGGTTTGCAACCCAAATTATATGCATTGATATTTATTGCGCAATTCACATGATTCCCATTCCTTTGCCCCCCTCCTTTCCGAGGCCCTCCCGTGCCACCGACCCTGACCTCCCCAAGCCTGATCCAGGACTGCATGCAGAGCCTCCGGAGGATCGTGAAGGCGCTGGAGGTGTATTCACGCTCCGTGGAGCGGCGCTTCGATCTCACCGGGCCTCAGCTATGGGCCCTTTGGGCACTGGGCCGCAACGGGCCGTTGGCCCTCAAGGATTTAGCCGCATGCATGCACCTGGAATCCAGCACGGTCGTGGGGGTGGTGGACCGCTTAGTGGCCAAGGGCTTGGTCATCCGTAACCCCGATCCCGATGACCGGCGGCGTATTTCCCTGGCTCCAACCCCCAAAGGCGAAGAAATCCTGGCCGCCGCCCCTCATCCTGCCCAGGGGCACCTCCTGGCTGGCCTCCAATCCATGGACCCCCAGCGAGTGGAAAACCTCCATGAAGCGCTTCGCACACTCGAAGCTGTCCTCGAGGCAGAAAGGCTCGACGCTCCCTTTTTTTTCTCTGACAAGTAGCGCATCGGCCCCAAGGGGCCTATGGTGGACCCAGAGCCACCCGTTCTGAAGACAAGTTTTCTATCGTCAAGTGGTGCGACGACAACCGTCGCAGGAAACGTGAAGGTCGGGCCGCCTTCCATTAGCGCGAGTCACTCTCGCCAATGGAGGTTGTTATGAATTTTTCACTTCATCTTGTGGCGGACTTTGACGAAGTCTGGCTGCCAGCCGCGTTTGATGCTCCTTCCATGCGCAGGCTAGAGGCTTTTCTGGGGTGCTTTCCTGGTGTGGTTTTAACCCTCCTTTCTGCGCAACCCCTACCCATCGTGCTTGAACGTCTCGACAGGTATACAGACGTCCTTCCGGACCATTGGGTGACCCAGAATGGCAAGGCGCTCCATCATCGGAGCCTTCACGGATCCTGGGAGGAGGATCTGGATTTCCCCCATTGGCTGCCCTGGCCTCGTGAATCAACAGGGGGCGGGGAATGGGCAAGTCGAGAATCCGGGGGTATACCCACACCCTTGGTCGGGGAAGAGCGGGCAACGGCCATCGAGTTTTTGACGTCTCAATGGGAGGAGTCGCTTCCCCTTGCGGTAGCCGCGACCCCTTGGCGAGATTGGGGATTGCTTCAATCCGCGCACGTTCCGATCACGGTTGGGCCCACGTTCCAGGAAGAACCGCCGTCGCGTGGGTTTCAGTTGGCGCCCGGGAAAGCCTTGGCTGCGGGAATTCTGGGGGCCCTGCTCACTCACCTGGAAGAGCGAGGATCTCTCGGCTCCCAGGAGGCGCGACTTCTCCACGAGGGGCCTGCATTGGCCATGAGGGGGAAATCGTTTCCAATCCCGCAAGAAATCTTGCCTCCCCAGGTCCTTTGATGGTCTGCGGGAGTTCCGACCTTAACTTGAGTCTGTTCCAGCAAGCCGATTACCCGGTGCTGATGGCGGATAGCTCCCTGGATTTCGAAACGCCTGGGATTCCGAGGAAGCAAATTCACCGCACCTCCAGCGGCGGGCCTGCCGGCGTTCAAGAAATCTTGATCCAGATCGAATTCGAAAGTCTCCAATGCGAGAAGGGGAATTAGCCATGAGCCGAAACCAAAATGCAGCTCTCCGTCGATCATCGTTTCCACCCGCTTGCCTGGTTTCCAACCAGAATCGAGTCGGTCGCACACGCACATCCGAAACCCCTTTACGGATCAAAGTCTTCGGGCTTTCCACCGACGAACATGCCCGTGGCTATATTTGCCAGCACGCTGGATTCAAGCTGGGGAAATTCGCTCTTCACATCAAGACCTTAGATGTCCGTCTGAAGGATGAGAGCGGGCCTCATGGCGAACCTCTCGTCACCTGCACGCTTAGTGTGGATCTGGATACAGGCGGATTCGTGGTGGTCGTGCAGTCTGCCCACGAGCCTCACGCTGCCTTCGATCTTGCGATGGATGTCGCCGAACGCTCTGTCCGCAGAACGCTGCAGAGAAAGCGTGGCTTCTGCAAAACCAAACCGTCAGTTCGAGGCGAATGATGAGCATTTCTCTCCACCTTGTTTCCGATCTCGATGGCACGTGGATTCCTTCAGAAGGAAATCTGGGGTCATTGCGAGGATTGGAAGCCCTCCTCGTTGCGAATCCTGGGATCGTTCTGACGTTTGCAACAGGACGTTCGTTGTCCTCTGCTCTTAGCGCTATTGCAGCGTCGGTGAACGTGTTGCCTCAGCATTTCGTTACGGATGTCGGCACGGCCATCTACCACCGCATGGAAGATGGGGGCTGGGCCGAGGATCCCGAATATGCCACCTGGGTAGAGTCCCGGTGGGATACACACCTTTTGGATGAAACGATTGAAGGCTGGCTTCCTCTCGGCGTACGCCGTCAACCCGACGTTTTCGCGCCGAGGCGCCTCGCGCTGGAGGTTGAGTCGGATCAGGATGTCCATCGGGCCGCAGAGGCACTCCGAACAATTCTCAAAGAAAGGGGAATGGTGGTGGATGTCCTGGCCACCGGGCGTTGCCTCGACGTGCTTCCCATGGGCGTGGACAAAGGTGCCGCGGCCGCTTTTCTGCAAACCCATTTGCCCCTTCCTAGGCCTATGGTGGCTTGCGGAGATTCCGAGAACGATATTGCCCTTTTCCAGGTGGCTGACCATTCCATCTTGATGGCAGACAGCCCTTTGGATCTCAAGTTCCCCGGAATGCCCCAAGAACGGATTCTCAGGGCCTCCGGTCTTGGTCCACTGGGAATCCTGCAGGTTCTCCTTTCGCTGACTACCGAGAGAGTGGAGATTCGATGAAACCAGAAGGCCTCTACATTCTCCTGGTTAGCGTCCACGGCCTCATTCGCGGAAACGAGCCTGAACTGGGTCGGGATCCTGATACAGGCGGCCAGGTTCTCTACGTTCTAGAACTTGCTCGGGCCTTGGCTGCGAATAGCGAAGTGGCCCAGGTCGATCTACTCACACGGCTCGTGGAGGATCCTGGCGTGCCGAGTGACTATGCCCAGGCCGAGGATAGTCTGGCTCCTCAAGCCCGCATCATCCGAAACCCATTCTGACCCAGGCGATACGTTCGCAAGGAGTTGCTCTGGGATCACCTGGACAATCTTGTGGATGGCTATCTGGCCTTCGCTCGGGGGCTTCCCAGGATGCCCGATTTGATTCACAGCCACTACGGGGATGCTGGCTACGTGGCCATGCGGCTTTCGAGCCTGCTCGGCATTCCTTTCGTTCATTCCGGTCATTCCTTAGGCCGTTGCAAAAAAGCCTGCCTGATTCGGGCCGGAGGCAAGGAAGCCTCTCTGGAGCGTACCTTCCACTTCTCCCGCCGCATCCAGGTTGAAGAGGATGTGCTCGCCCAGGCCTCCATGGTTGTTGCCAGCACGCGCCAGGAGATCCAGGAACAGTACGGACTTTACTCCAACTTTGCCTCCC
>JAUYES010000321.1 GCA_030691225.1 Holophaga sp.
TTGGCGCCGACTGGGGGCGGGGCCGGGAACGCTGGCCGCTCACCCGCCTATGCGCATGGCGCGCCTTCAGTCCGGTAAAGATTCCCCGCCACGATCCCTGTCATCGCTCACAGAATTGGCCTGGGAAAACGTTCCCGAAACAACGGATGCTTGGCCTCCCTACGACGCCGCCTGGGCCTGGAAGGCCGAGGATGCCGCCCTGACTCCCTGGGATCTACGCTGGGGCAAGGGCATCGAGGGTTTTCCAAAAGAGCATCACCGCCAGGATTTGATTTCGGCCTATCGCTCCGAGTGGCTAACGGCCTCGAACCTCCGCGCCTCAGTCAGAGGTTGGCTGCCAGAAGGCCCGGATATCGCACTTCGGGAAACCTCGGAGGTAGCCTGGGTATGGGTTGGAGACCGGGTATTGATGGTGCGATTGCATCCTTCCGAACGGCTGCGAAAGATCCGGGCCCTTTTGAAATCACGATGAAGCAGCACTCCATTCCGCATTTCCGTACGCAATCTCCTCTTTTTCTGATAGCTTAGGCCCAGTAATCTCACTCACGGTTTCCCGAGGTTCCCATGCCCCGTCTTCTCCTCGTGGACGACAATTCAAGCATCCATAAGATCGCCGAATCACTCCTGATGCCCACGGATATAGACCTCGTGTGCGTGGAGAGTGCTAAGGATGCCTTGAATCTCGTAGCCCAAGGCGAGCGCTTCGATGTCGCGCTCCTCGATACCGCCATGCCAGGCATGGACGGATGGACCCTGCTCAAGCAGCTCCGCATGCACCCTGCCACCGCGAGCATTCCCATCGCCATGATGGCCGGCGTGCTCGACACCATCGACCCCAGCCAAATTGACCATCCCGCCATCCAAGGTTTTCTCAAAAAGCCGGTCGAGCTAAGGGATCTGGGACAGCGCATTCATGCCCTCTTACTAATGCAAGTTGCCGCTGTTGAGCCCGCAGCCCAGGATTTTTCGCCATTCTCCACCATGCCAGCTGTGAAGCTTTCCGAACTCGGAAAACCCCACCCAGAAGAAAGGCCTGAAGCCCTCGATCTTGACGTCTTGGTTTTGGAAGAATCCGATCTTTGGCCTGAACCCCCAGCAGTGATCGGCACCCGCACCGAGGATCTCTCTCCGTTCAGCGAAATTCCGCCCGAAGTGCAACTCGACATCGAGGACTTCGATCTCGATAGTCTGCGAACTCTGACCTCCGGCGCCGCCACTCCAGCCCCTGAATTACCCGTGCTCCAGCCTGAAGTCATTCCTACTGGGCCCTCCTTTGATTTACTTGAGCCGGAACCCGCCGCTCCGACCGAGGATGATCAACCTATCAATCAAGAACTCCCCGATCTCGGCCCCGAAAGCGAACCCACCTTCGATCCCTCAAGCTTTGATGGTTTTGACGCTCTAGAAGATGATAATTCCATCGCCTCGGCAGCCCCTGCCTCCGAGATCATTGATGTTGACCCCGATTTCCTTTCGGATCTCGGCGAGGTTTCCAACGGGTCGGATCTGATTGTCGTGGACTGGTCCCAGCCTGCCTCAACAACCCCCCTGCCTGCCCCAGCAGACCCAATGATTGAAGGGCCTGGTATTGCCGATGAAGTCGAGGTCAAGGTCGAGGTTGGGGACGAGATCCTTTTCGAATCACCCTTGGACTCTCCCAGCCAGGAAATCACCAAAAACTTGGAAGACCCATTTGATATTGATGCCGATGAGGGCATCACGAACCCCGGCCTTGTCGAAGCTTTTGTTGCGCCCGCCATCCCTGAACCGGAGCCGGTGACTCCTTCGGTCCCCGAGACCGCCCCGGAACCTCCCGTCGCCCCGCTAGTTCCAGCAGTTGCCTCCACGCCTGCCTCAAACCTGGTCCCCACTAGCGTTCCTTCGCCAGAGACCGAGGCTATCCTGCAAGCAATCCTGGCCAACCCTGCCCTCATGGATCTGCTCACCAAGGCCGTGGTGGCCAAGCTTGGCGACCAGGCCCTTAAAGAGATCGCCTGGGAAGTCATGCCCGAACTGGCCGAGCGCCTTAACCGCCACTGATATTAGAAGATTGGAAACCCAAGGATGATCACCGGCTACAACACGGATGTCCGTCACGGCAACCGGGTCTTCCATGTCCAGACTGAAGATAAAGGTCTGACGAACCCCAAAATCGAAACCCTGATCTACGTGGGCGGGGAGATCCTCGATAGTTACCGATCCTCGTACGAGGATCTGCTCAACACCGGCCAGATCCCTGATTCAACCATCCAGAGTCGGATGGATGATCAACATAAAACTGTTATTCGGGATATCAAGAACGGGAAATACGATGCCACGCCCCCCGAAGGCGAACTGGCCGAAAAACAGGTTTTTAGTGATCGCCCCCTGGACCAAGCCATCCTGGAATACCTTCAACATGAGGGCGAGGTCGATACCTTAGAACTAGTCATCGACGAACAAATGACGCCGACCTTTGGCACCCGGTTCCCAGTGACCCTGAAGGCCCGGTTGTGCATCAGCCAGAACCCCGTACCCGGGGCCGATATCACCATCCGCCTAGTGTCCAGCCTCAAAAAGGCCACCCTCCTACTCTCCGGAAAAACCAATACCGAAGGCATTTTCCAGGGCGAAGTCGACGTCCCCCCCAGCCAACCCGGCCACTGCGCCATGCTCATTGGGTGTAGCTCGGATTCGGGGAGCGATGAAATGAGAGTGGTGATTGGGGCTTGACAGGTGATGGAACCCAGTGTCGGCAATCAATCAAAAGTTTCTTTTTTTCAATTATTATTTTGCAATTTCGGCTTGTGTTGCAATACTGTGACGCTCAGCCAGCAGGTTTGAGAACCCCTGGGGGCCTTGTCCCCCTAAACTACGGAGGTTATACATGAGTCGAAGTATCTTTGGTGTCGGCCGAATCTCGGCTCTCCTCGCAGTCGGAGCCACCGTCCTTGTCGCACAGGGAACCCAGGTAGCTCACGTCTCGGGCGAAGTCCAGGGAAAAGACGGATCGGCCGTCGCTGGCGTACTAGTGCGCCTCACATCCCCTTCACTCCAGGGCAGCCGCACCACAACTAGCGATGAAAAGGGTCGTTTCCAGGTTCGCTTGCTCCCCCCTGGCGTCTATACGATCTCCTTGACTAAGGACGGCATGCAGGCCGTCAAAGCCACGACTACGATCGGAATCGGCCAGACCTTCGAGCCTCGCTACCAGATGTCCCCAATCGGCGGCGCTGTAGTTGAAGTGCTTGCCACCGCTGGTGAAATGGACAAAACCGACACCAAAACGGCCACCAACTACGTTTTGGACAAGGTTGATACTCTCCCCACCATCAACCGTTCGCTCGACACCGTTGCTCTTCTGACTGCCGGCGCAACTGCGGGCGTGGGTGGTCGCACCCAGATCCGTGGTGCCATGACTAGCGGTAACCTCTACCTGCTCGACGGCCAGAACATCACGGACAATGCTTACAACACCCGTGGCGTCCAGCTAATTGATGATGCCATCGAAGAAATCCAGATCATCACCGGAGCCATCTCGGCCGAATATGGCGATGTGGACGGTGGCGTGCTCAACGCCATCACGCGTTCAGGTGGTAATCAGTTTGCCGGCCAGGTGCGCTGGGAACTCGGCAACCCTCAGTGGCGATCCTATCAGCCCTTCCAGACCATTGGCTCACTGAGCAACAAGCTGAGTGAAGAAAAGACCACAAGCCTGAACGGCTATATCCTCAAGGATCGCCTCTGGTTTGCTGCCAGCTATTTCCAAACAGATCAGAACGGCGTTGGCACCATCGGCGGTAACCTCGCAACGGTAGGCGGAGTCAATGGCCCTGGTGGCTACAACACCTCTTATGACACGTCTGTAAAAGAAATTCGTCGCAGCATTAAGTTGACCTATGCCCTCAACCAGGACCACACCCTGGTTGCATCCTACAACAATGCCCAGAACTCCCAGGGCAACCGCAACTATTCTGCTGGTGAAGTCCGGGCCCTCGTGCCACAGACCAACACTTCAGAATTCATGAACTTGCAGTGGCGTGCTGTTTGGTCGAACTCCCTTACCTCCGAAGTGAAAATCGGCAGCAAGAAGCAGAGGCTCTCCGCCGGCGCTGATCCCGCAGGTGGTAGCCCCCTTTACAACTACCAGAACGGCCTGTTCTACGGCAACGGCATCTTCAACAGCACCGACGGCGGCGATAACCGCAACAATGACACCGTCAACGCCAAGGTCAGCTACTTCCTAGATGCCATGGGGTCCCATCAGATTGATGCCGGATTCGATTATTACAAAGGCACGTCCAAGGCTCGCAACGAACAATCGGCGACCGGCTATATCTTCGGGGTGGGTAATGTCGATCTCGTCGCACGCACAGCTGTGCCTTATGACGTTTGGGTCTTCTCGAGCACTGAGGGTTCCGCGATAAATTACTCCAACGCCCTGTTTGTCAACGACAAATGGTCCGTGAATAGGAATTTGACCCTGAACATTGGTCTTCGCTTCGACAAGTTCTCCTCTGAGAATGAAGCCGGTGGCACGACGGCCTCTGCGACGGGCCTCTCGCCGCGCCTGGGCATGAAATATGACCTCATGGGCGATGCCAAGTACGTCTTTGGTGCCTCCTACAGCCGGTACAATGCCAAGGCCGCTACTGGCGTCTTGAATTCTGTCACCGGGCAGGGCAATCCCACCGAGATCGATTACAACTGGCAGGGTGCAGGCGGTCCGCAGTCTTTTGCGACCATCACCAACATCGCGAACATCCCCACCAATTATGACTTGACGACGATTGCTTACTACAGCAACCCAACTGTCAACGTAAAGCTGGCTGACAATCTCAAGGCACCTCATGTCACCGAGATCCAGGGCAGCTTCCAGTATTCCTTCAACACTCCCGCCATCGGCAATGGATCACTCAAGCTGACCGGTGTTATGAAGAAGTGGTCCGATCTCCTCGACTACCGCCAGGGCAATGATGGCCAGGTGGCTCTCGTAGGTGGCGGATCTGCTTACTACCGCGTGTGGGAGAACAGCGATCTTGCCAAGCGCGAGTATAAGGGCCTCGAGCTTGAAGCCACTCTCAGCAATGGCCCCTGGTTCTTCGGTGGCAATATCACCTGGAGCGAACTGAGGGGCAACTATGAGGGTGAGGGTGGCAACACCCCCAGCCGTGGTGAGGGCCTAAAGAGCTTCACCGTGCAGAACGGTGTCAACATGTATGACATCAGCACCATTAACGCCCCCTACGGCTATCTGAGCGGCCATGTGCCCATCCGGTCGCGCGTAACCGCCAGCTACATCAGCAATAACTCCCTTGGCCGCACGACCTGGGGTCTCATTTACCGGTTCGATGCGGGTGGCCGTTATAGCCAAGCCCGCACGGTCACCCGTGCCCAGGTCAATCCTGGCCTCTCCGGCTCTTGGGGCCAGACCGGAACCCAATACCTAGGCGAACGCGGTGGCGCTGGCACCTTCCAGGGCCTTACCTTTATCGATCTGGCGATGACCCACGATTTCCCCCTCTTCAAGGCCTACGACAAGTCCGTTTCTGGGTTTGTAAAGGTGGTCATCACCAACTTCTTTAACCATCAGCAGATCTACTCCTGGGGCACCGGGTACAACGCAGCGACCGGCGCCACCACAACTGCAACCACTGGCTTGAATAGCCCCTGGGTCAGGGCTTCAACCTATGGATCAACCACCAGCAATACCCAGATGGCAGCTGCTCGAAATATTGTTATTTCGACTGGTTTCAAGTTCTAGTTTTTACAAACCTACGAAAAAAGCGCCCGGCATGCCGGGCGCTTTTTTCGTGCTTGACACCAAAAACCAAATTACAACCAAGATAGCCATGTGTCGAAATGCGAAAATCGGGCTAACCTAATCGAAGAAAACAATGGAGTCTGAGATGATTTTTTTGAAAGCCTTATCCTACTCGACGACCCTATTGATCGGTCTAAGCGCTGCAACCGCAACCGCACAATCAACTATGCGAATTAAAGCACTTGCCCTCGGAGAAAAGGGAGTTGTCGAAGACATTAAGCCGAAAGACTGGAGTATTAAAATTGGAGGCAAAGTCACTTCAGTCGTTTCTCAACGTCTGCCAGCAGAGCTAGGGAAGGAAGGGCAAAAATGGGCGTTTGTGTTCCTCCCTGTTCGGGATCCAGAAACCCGCAAAATAGCTGTTCAGTCCGTTGCAACATTTATGTCTACCTTACCTGCGACAGATTCTGCTCTCATCGTCATTAGAAATTCGAATGGCTTAGATTGTCTGACTCCAGGTTTTACGACACGCCCTTCTCTGTGGAAAAATGCACTTGGCCGAGTAATCAAGGAACTCCCCTCTCGGCTCGACGGCAACCCTAGTCTCGCATTCACCCTTCCGACATCCCCTGAGATAGAGAAAGAAGAAGATATAGAGCCAATCCAGGCCTTTCTTCGAGAACTCTCTACAGAGAAAGTGGATCGCAGGGCTGACGATGTTACTTCAAAACTGACAAGTATTGTAGATTCCTACTCGATTGAGAGTCTGGGAGGTTATGCCAAAACGATATCTCGCACACTCGAATCGATCGAACAAATGGCTGAAACCATTAGCAAAGTCCAAGGGGAAAAACATTTCATTGTTTTCAGCAAATGCGAGATAGATGATCTCTCCAATCCAGCATGGGGCCGCAAGGTCACTCAGATGTCAAGCGGCGGCCTTAAGGCGATGGAAACTAATGAAGTAATGGCGAGTCGAGACGTCCTTAACAGCAAATTACAAACAGAAATGATGATCCGCGACGTAACCCTGGCCCGAATTTCCTTGAGTGCCAAATTTGCACAACTTGGTCTGACACTTCATAGTGTGGGAAATCCTGGGGCGAGTTTTGCGGGTGCTTTTGGCGAGGCGGCGCAAGCCAGCGGTGGTTTTCAATTCCGCTTTGATTCGAATTTCGTCACTCGCTTTTGTCAATTGCTACCCCTTTGGGCAACACGTTACGAATTAGAGGTCGCTCTACCTCCTGAACCAGGTTCCCCAATCAAAATAGTCGTGGAAACTTCCCGGAAAAAAGTCCAAACCTACGCCCCATCTGCACGATGAAGGATCGCCCAAGATCAGCAAAAGCCACACTTTAACCGGGTAGGATAGGAACGGGGTAAATGATGTCTCCTTCCATTCTTCTCATCCACACCGGCGGTACTCTCGGCATGGCACCTTTGGGGGAGCCTTCCTCGCTGGCCCCTGGGCCTTCTCTGGATTTGATCCTGGAACAGGTTCCGGAGCTGCGGCAGTTGGCGGATCTGAAGTTGGTGGTGGCGTTCAATCAGGATTCATCCACCAACGAGCCTGCGGATATTTTGCACTTGGCGAGGCTCATTCGCTCGGAGTCGGCGGATTGCGATGGCGTGGTGCTGGTGCATGGCACGGATACCATGGCCTTCACAGCCTCGATGCTGGGTTTTCTTCTGGCTGACTTGGGCAAACCGGTGGTGCTGACGGGCTCGCAGCGGCCCTTGGCTTACATCCGCAGCGATGCGCGCAGCAATCTGGTGGATGCGGTCACCTTGGCCACCAAGGGCGTGGCGGAAGTCGGCATCTGCTTTGGAGATCACTGGTACCGGGGCGTCGCTACCGATAAGCTGAGTGTCCACCGCTACGAGGCCTTCGATACGCCCAACTTGCCGCCCCTGGCGGAGTTGGGGCTGCATGTGCATGTCCACCCGCACGCGGGGAAGTTCGATTACCACGTTCCTGCGGGTCTCGGTCAGGCCTTCGAAACGGCTCTGGCGGTCTATTGCCCCTACCCGGGAATGCCCTGGGCCCTACCACCCGCAGGCACGCGGGGCATGATTCTGCAGGCCTACGGTGCGGGCAACCTGCCCATGGGGCGGGCGGATCTTCGGGCGTTATTCCGCCATGGGCGGGAGCAGGCCCTTCCGATGGTGATCACCAGCCAATGTTTGTGGGGCAGCGTCGATTTGGAGACCTACGAACTGGGCGCCCTGGCGTCGGAGGAAGGTGCTATCTCCGGAGGGTTGCACACTCGCTGGGCGGCCATCGCCAAGTTGGGTTTGGTGCTTGGCGCGGGTGGCGGCCTAGCTGAAGTGCGCGCAGCCTTTGCCTGCTCCTGGGCCGGCGAACCGGTCTGACCCTAGTTCGCCAGGGCCAACGCTTCCACGCGATCCAGCAGGGCCTCCAAATCACTGAGCTCCGTCATGGGGTTGATGAGCGTGGTGCGCAGCCAGGTGCGGCCTGAGAGTTTGGTCTTCACGAGGTAGAAGGAACCCTCGCGAATAATTTGCTCGCGAACCTTGGATTGAAAAGCCTCGACATCGGCCACGTGGCTCGGCGCATAGCGGAAACACAAGATATTGCAGTCGGGTTCGGTGGCCACTTCCCAATGGGGCCGAGCCTTGATCATTCCGGCAAAGCTCTGCGTCAATTCCAGCATTTGCTCCACGTAGGTCGCGAAGAAATCGGTGCCCATGACTTGCAGCGAGGCATACACCTGAAGGCCCAGCATGCGCTTGGTGCATTCCAAGGTGCGCTGGGCAAGGTCGTACCAGGTCTCGCGTGGGTCGGTTCCAAAAAGGTAATTCGCCGACTGACTGAAGGTTTCGAAGGAGCGATCCCCTTCGCGAAACAGCACCAGAGTCGCCAAAGCCGGAGTCAGCATGACCTTGTGGGCATCCACCACCAGGGAATCGGCGCGTTCAATGCCTTTCAAGCGGCCGCGCAGTTTATCGGAAAGTGCCAGCCCACCACCGTGGGCCCCATCCACATGGAACCACACGCCAAATTCTTCGCAGAGATCGGCGATGGCCTCCAAAGGATCGATGGCACCCGTGGCCGTAGAGCCTGCGGAAGCCGCCACGGCGATCACGGTTTGGCCTTCCGCTCGCGCCTTGGCGAGCGCCGCCCTCAGGGCATCGGGGCGCATGCGATAGGCCGCGTCCGTGGGGATGACATCCACTGCCCGCGCCCCAAGGCCCATGACCTGGGCGGAA
>JAUYES010000322.1 GCA_030691225.1 Holophaga sp.
ATGCAGAAGACGCAGATCCGCAGCCGCATCGAATCCGACAACGCCCAACGCGAAAAGAAGATCGCCCAGCTCAATGAGTTCATCCAGCGCTTCGCCGCCGGCACGCGGTCGAGCCAGGTCAACAGTCGCCGCAAAGAAGTAGAACGCCTTAATCCCGGCGATCTGGCCCGTAGCAACATTGCCCGCCCCTACATCAAGTTCGACCAGAAGCGCCCCAGCGGGCGCCATGCCCTGGAATTCGAGCATGTATCCATGGGCTACGAGGTGGAAGGCAAGCGGTTGGAGGTAATCAAGAATTTCACCGCCAATATCAACCGGGGCGAACGCATTGGCATCATCGGCCGCAACGGCGTGGGCAAATCAACCCTGCTGAAGGCCCTACTGGCCAATGCTCCCCAGGTCACCGAAATTGATCGCGGCATCGATACCGGCGAAGTGCGCTGGGGCCACGAAGCCAGCGTGGGCTACTTTGCCCAGGATTTTCGCGAATCCATTCCCGGGGGTTGGACCCTGGTGGATTGGTTGCGGCAGTTCGATCCCGAAGCCCTCATCGAGGAGATCCGCGGCGTGCTCGGGCAAATGCTTTTCCGGGGCGAAGAAGGCACCAAGAAAACCGAAGTGCTCTCCGGCGGTGAAGCCTGTCGCCTGATGTTCTGCAAGCTCATGCTCCAGAAGCCCAACATCCTGGTCCTCGACGAACCTACCAACCACTTGGATCTCGAAGCCGTCATCGGCCTCAATACGGCCTTGCAACGCTATGAAGGCACCGTGCTCCTCGTCACCCACGACGAAGATCTGATCGACGAAGTGGCTACTCGCATTTGGAATTTCGGCGATAAAGGCATCGAAGACTTCCAGGGCCCCTACTCGGAATTCCAAGCCAAGATGGTCTGATTTCGGGAGCCATGCCAGAATCAGAGAGTTCACGGGTCCCGTAGCTCAGCTGGATAGAGCGTCCCCCTCCTAAGGGGAAGGTCAGCAGTTCGAATCTGCTCGGGACCACCACCCATAACACTCCGAAGCCTTGTGCCGAGGAGTGTTATTGCATGTTCTCCAATATTTCAAGCCCGACAAAGAAGGTCAGGTTAAGGGGTGATTTTGCCCTCCCGCAAGGGGGCAAAGTGCAATAGTGGTGCAACAGCATTATCGCAAGGAAGCAACATTGACACTGGGTTTGCCAGGCGAATAGCCATCGGAAAAACCTGCATGCTACCCGTGGCGCAGATATTGCGTTTCAAGCTCGCTGGCAGGTTATTGCAGCTAGGGCGAGAAATGAGTGCGATGGCTGTTCCAATCCTTCGAGCACGGACCAAAGATTCGGCAGTGTCACTCCAACAGCCATCACAATCGCCATCATTCCGGGATCTTTTGCGGTCCATAAACAAGCCCGATTCTGGTGTTCAACGCCCTACTTCCACCACGGCCTCGCAACCAGCGACCTGGTCAAAATCGACCCTCACGGTTGTTCGCCCAGGTGACACCCTTTCCCAAATCTGCGCTGCCCAACTCAAGAAATCGGGAGGTGAAGTATCTCGGCGAGAAATCCTTGATGCTGTTCAGAGAGTCGCAATGGTCAACGAGATTGCTGACCCAAACCGGATCTACACCGGGCAGAAGTTGGATTTGTCGTTACTGACCAAATACGTGTCTAGGCAAGAAACACCTGAGGCGAGAGTCGTTCCAGAGAACGCGAAACAATGGGAGTCCCTCGTGGAAAACGCCATCGGCACTTCTTCCGAATTTGGCCTGCGCAAGGATCCGTTTACGGGGCGAAACAAACACCATGGTGGTGTTGATGTGCTTGCACCTGCTGGAGCCTCGATATCTTCTTTGGCGGCCGGCAGTGTCATTTTTGCTGGCTGGAAACCCGGATATGGAAACACTGTGATCATCCGGCATGAGGATGGACTGGAAAGCCTATATGGCCACTTATCCAAATCGCTTGTTCATGTTGGCGACCAGGTTGCATCCCACACGACCATCGCATGTGTAGGATCCACGGGACGATCAACCGGACCCCATCTTCATTTCGAGGTGCGCAAGAATGGCCAAGTCCTGGATCCGCGCCGAATCGTATAGAGGGTTGCAGAGTAGATAAGCCTCATCCCATTCGGATCCAGTTTCAGAATCGACTTTCCACCAATACCCCGAAATCGCACAGGGTCCTCAGCAATTCGGCAGAGATCATTACTCCATCACACCGTTCGATCTCCTCGATCACCGTATTTGCTGGCCTTCCATCGAAGCGTACAAGCCCCGCCAAGAGTGCCCTGGGAACTTCGATGGGGTCGTAATTCGAATAGGTGGATAACTGGGCGTGGTCATCCATCGACCGGATGATTTCGAAACGTCCAAGCGTCAAGGGGACATCGGTTTGCCCCTGCTCCTGAAGCATCTGGAATCGTTCTCGAACAAGAAGCGCCAAGGCGCGGGCTTCCACGCCCCCCATCAAGAGCACTTCCTCCAGGCCCACGGCTTCCGCTCGATGGGCGCATTCTTGGAAAAATTCTCGCTCTCGCCCCCCCCACTTACCCCATCGGCGAGCATGGGAGGAATCGCTGGCACCTCCAACCAACTCTTCGACCTCAAAAGGTTCTCCACTGCGCGAGAAGAGCACTTCCAATGACTCCGTACCTGGGTCTAATTCCAATACCAACGTGCGAGCCAATGCGCGTTCCAGCGCCCCAAGCAAATCCCTGAGAGATTCCCAGAAGGTCATCCCTTTCTTGCCACGATTGTATTTACAAAACCATGTGGCGCACGTGGCTTCGCGATAGGGCCAAACGCGACAGCTTCCTGCAGCCAGATCAAACAGAGGACAGCGTAGGGTGGAACTGCGCCCAAAGGAATTAGGCACCGCATCGTAGAGAAGCCAGTATGTGCTAGGTCCGTACACCCCCATGGGCGAAACCCCCGACCGGCGAACAATCATGTCCTCCACGATGTCTCGTGCAGGTTTCCCAGAGGAATTGGCATCGGCAAGAATCCGTCCCACCAGAAAATTGTGAAGGCGCGGTTGGTAGGTACAGCATTTCATATCGCCAAAATAAACATCCGTCGGGCATCTTTTGACGCCCGACAGAACCTGCATTGCGCAGGAATCACAGGTGGACTCACGCTCTTCCGAGGGGAGTTCACCGAGAAGCGCTTGGGTCCATTGCGCCAGATGTGACGGCAGCAAGGCGCTACTTTTTCTGCTCGAGCTTGCCGGGCTCTTTGGCCTCCGGATTCTGGCTGGGCTTGCTCTGACTGAGTTTTCCAAATTCCTTACCCGGCTTCGCGGTTTGCTTACCCTCGTTTGGGCTCCACTTATCCGCTTGCTTTGAACCAGGTTTCTGGACATTGGCACCTTCGGCCGGGGCCTTTCTCTTATCCACGGCCTTGTCGGCGGGTTTAGCACCACCAGGGGAACGATTAACCTTCGCGTCCTTCGGCGGGTCTCCGGCGGTGAGGCCGGGCAGAGTGGCGGTAACAGCCACGGCGAGAATGATCTTTCGCATGGGCACCTCCTTGGGTGCATGGAGAGCTGGTGCAGCTCCCGCTGGACGACGGCGAGTTAACCACTCCAGCACTAGCCTGTCAATGCGGAATGAATATTTGTCACGCTAACGAAAGGTGCTACTTAAGGCGCCGCAAAACTGTTACGCAGTTCGTGACGGCGCTACCACCCACGTTGAAGGACACGCCGATTTCAGGCGTTTTCTTCGTCAAGGTGGCGCCAATGGCTTCGCCCACCAACTGCTTGTAGAGCAGGGCATGCATGGACACGCCAGTGGCGCCCACGGGATGGCCCTTGGCCTTGAGCCCACCCGAGAGGTTCACGGCGCACCGGTCGTCATCACGGGTGTATTGCCCTGCCAGGTAGTCGTGGCCTGCGCGACCATCCTTGGAAAGGCCCAGGGCTTCGGTGCTCAGCAGTTGGTTGATGGTGAAGCAGTCGTGAACTTCAGCAATATCAACATTCCCGATTTCAATCTTGGCTTCCGAAAAGGCACGGCGCACGGCTTCTTTGCCCGCGATCAATTCGTACATGTTGGGTCGTGCAGAAAGCGCTAGGCGCTCGTTCACATGGCCGATGCCACTGATTTCGACGACCTTCTTGCCCATCTTGAGAGCATCGTCCGTGCGCATGATCACCAGCGCGGCGGAACCATCGGTCACCAGCGAGCAATCGTGGAGCTTAAGCGGATCAGCGATCAGAGGATTCTTCTCGGGGGGCATGTTGAGGATGGCATCGGCGGTGAAGAGCCCCAGCTTGTCCGAAGGCCCACCCTTGCCAAAATGCGCCAAAGGATTGTCCACACCATTCACGTAGCCCAGAGCCGCAACGGTGGCCAACATTCGCGAAAGTTCATCGGGGCTGAGGTTGTACTGGGCGGCGTAGCCCTTGGCATATTCGGCGAAAAGGCACGGAAAACTCACGGCCTTGGCGCCTTCTTCGGGCCAGTAGGAACAGGTGGCCAAGGCATGGGTGACGCCCTTGGTATCCAGCAGGTTCATCTTCTCCACGCCCACCACCAGCGCCACGCGGGCGCGACCGGATTCAACGGCATACAAGGCATCGTAGAGCGCCACGGAACCCGACGCGCAGGCATCTTCGCAGCGCGTCATGGACTTGAAGCGCAGACCCTCGGGATC
>JAUYES010000327.1 GCA_030691225.1 Holophaga sp.
GCCCCCCAGGCACCTGATCGATATGCCTCCCGGGAAGTGCTTGGCCTATCGTTGGGCAATATCGCCGGCGTGCTATTGGACATGAAGGCCCTGTTTGAAATGACCCTCGAACAGGATTCGGCCCCCGAGCATTGCACCGTCAATACCTGCCCACGCTTAGCCGATTTTCAACTGGCCGTGCAGGACAGCATCGATGTGCTGGAACGTACCCGCACCGCCTTCAAATCCAAGGAATTAGGCCAGTTGCGCGAACGGTTGGAAGCGCTGCCGAAGGCTTAACTTATCTGAGCGAATCGCGGATAGGAACGTCTGCTATAGCGAGCTGTGGAATCACTCAACCAGCCATGTTTCGTTCAAAAAAGTGGCTTTTCCAGGTCTGCGGTTCCATTCCATCCAGAGTTGAAACGCCAAGGCGCCAAGGTTCCAAGAAAAACCAATGAACACCGTCGCTGCAAGCGCAGCGGATCGCATTCTCGGACAGAATTCTGCCCCCGAGAAATCGTTCACAGGATGCCAGGATGAACAGGGTAGGTTCTGATGAATCGCGGCGCCAGGCCAGGTTCCAGAAGGGGCGGAGCCGAGAAGCACGCGAGCATGCACAGCGGCTCCGCCCCTTCCGGAACGCGTGCGGTTTTGACCGCACGCCCGCAGAGCGGGCGGGCCTGGACACCTAGGGTTGGGAGAACAATGCTTGCAATTCCATCCTGTCTATCCTGTTTTGATTTTTTCCGAACGCAACGTGGTATCACTGCTGCTGCTTTTCTTGGTGAAGGCGCGCAGCGCCGCTTGGCGCCTTGGCGGTTTACCTTTTCTCGCAAAAAGGAGACTACTGGCCTCGCCTTTTAAGAATTCCGTGAGAAAAAAAATATTCAAGTCTCAATCCACCCCGGTCGATAGAGTCCCAGTCTAGGTTCTGCCTTTTGGGCAGAACGCCTTGATGGGCAGTCAATAGGTCTGCAAGTCGAAGGCGCAACCAGTCAGGTCCCAACGGATCGGCGCGGTTGCGCCTTTTCCTTTTTTTTCCCCGAAACCCCCGCCCTCGCCGACGGGGTAGGGGGTTGTCTCTTCGCGGAAGGTGCTTGCGCCATGGCTGCCGATCTGTTCAAACGCCAACCCCAAGATCGCGCTGAGACGGGCGCTTCCTTTGCCGCTGGGAAAACCCGAGGCCAAGGCTTCTTCGAGGCCATGGTGGAGCATTTGCCCGAGGCCGTGGCAGTGCTGCGCGAGGGCACCCATGTTCAATGCAACCCGGCTTATGCTCGCCTCTTTGGTTTTGCTGCCCCGACCGAACTGATCGGGCGCAGCCTGATGGAGCTCCTGGCCCCACGCCACGCCGCGGAAATTTTGGCTCGCCTTCGCAACCCCGTGGATACCCTTGCGGGCTCTTGGCTTCAGGAAGCCGAAGGGATTACTCAGGAGGGTGGGGTCTTGGCGCTGGAACTCAGTGGCCACCCCTTCCGCCAAGGCAACACGGTCTACTACGTGGTTTCCGCCAAGGATCTCCGATTGGCTCGGCGCGCCCAGCAGGTCATCAAAAAAGGGGAACGCTGGTGGCGTCACCTGTTCCGCATGTCCTTGGTGGGCATGGGCATTCTGGGTAGGGATGGGCGCATCTTGGCCGCCAATGAGAGCCTGTGTGTTCTGGCTGGGTTACCCCAGGCCGAGCTTTTGGGCCGGGAATGGCAGGAATTTGTGCCAGATCAGCATTTGGCTGAATTGGTTGCCGAATGGGATTTGGAGTCTGGCCAGGATGGGTCCTTCGGGCCCCGAGAAACCTTTTTCTGCCATCCCAACGGCAAGGTGATGCCGGTTCGAATCGATATCAGCCCGGAATTTCGTCCCGATGGCCAGGTCGATAACCTCATCATTCTCATCCAAAACCTGCGCGAAGATCGACACACCGAAAGGCGGCTCTGGGAGACCGAGGATCGCTATCGGCGCCTGTTTGATGAGATGAGTGAAGGCTACGCGCTTCATGAAATTATTTGCAGCGATGCGGGCATTCCCATTGATTACCGTTTCCTAGAAGTGAATCCGGCCTGGGAGCACTGCACCGGCTTGAAGGGTTCTGATGTGATCGGCCGCACGGCCTTGGAAGTGCTGCCTCAGACCGAGGCCTATTGGATCGAAGCTTTCGGTCGCGTAGCACTTTCGGGTGAATCCATGCGGCTCGATCAATATTCCGGCGCCCTCGATAAGCATTTCAGCGTTTTTGCGCAATGCCCCCGCAAGGGCCTCTTCTCCGTCGTCTTCTTGGATATTACGGAATTAAAGAAGCAGGAAGAAAAAACGGCACTATTGCTGGCCGCCGTGGAGCAAAGCCCAGCCTCCATCGTGATCACCGATACCATTGGGGCCATCGAGTATGTGAATCCCAAGTTTTCGGATCTAACGGGCTACTCGGCGGAAGAGGCCCAGGGCCAGAACCCTCGCATCCTCAAAACCGATGTGCAGGGTCCAGAGGTTTATCAAAACCTGTGGAAGACCCTGCGAGGTGGTCAAACCTGGAAAGGTGAGTTCTGTAACCGGAAAAAGAACGGCGAGCTCTATTGGGAGCAGGCCACGATTTCCCCCATCCTGCACGAAGGCCGGGTTACGCATTTCCTGGCGGTAAAAGAAGACATCACCGAGCATCGTGCCCTTCAGGCCTCGCAGATGCGCTTGGTGGAGGCCGTGGATCAGGCGGCTGAACTGATGTTGGTCGAAGATAAGAATGGTCGGCTCATCAATGCGAACCAAGCCTTTGTCTCCCTTACCGGTTTGGATTCCGACCGTTGGAGGGGCAAGAGGGCGCTTTCTCTCCTGCCCAAAGAGGGCCGGAGTGCCTTGGTTCGAAGCATTTTGAATGGCCTGCGAGATGGCAAACGATGGCACGGGAAGTTGCGGCTCCAAAGATCCGATGGCACGCCCTGCACGCTCTCGGGAACCATTTCCAAACTGTGCCCTGAGGGCATCGACCCTTTCTACACCTGCGTGTTCAGGGATATCACCACCGAATTGGAAATGGATCGGCATCTGCGCCAGGTTGAGAAGATGGAGGCGCTGGGGGCCTTGGCTAGCGGTGTGGCCCACGATTTCAATAACGTGCTCACCGCCATCATGAGTTCTGCCGAACTCATCGAATGGCAGTTGCCCGAAGACAGTCCCGTTAAGCCCAAGCTCAGCGTCATCATGCAGGCGGCCAATCGTGCCAAGGATCTGAATCGCCGCATCCTCAGCTTCAGCCGCCCAAGCGAGGAACGCCGCATTCCCTTCGATTTGACCGCCGTGGTCAAGGAATGCCTTCATCTCCTCAGCGCTACGATTTCACGCGATGTGGAAGTGCGGAGCGAGCTGAGTTCCTCGGTTTGGACCTTTGGCGATCCCGCCCAGATCCATCAGGTCGTGATGAACTTGGCGGTGAATTCTGTGCAGGCTATCGATGGTAAAGGCGTGCTCGAATTGAGCTTAGCTGAAGTCGATATCGATGAAGGCTTGCTGGCACCAGGATCCAAGGCCTCGCGAGCAGCTCTTTTGACCGTGCGCGATAGCGGTCGTGGAATGGATGCGGAAACCCTGGATCATGTTTTTGAACCCTTCTACTCCACCAAGGTTGTAGAAGGTGGGTCTGGGCTGGGGCTATCCGTAGTGCATAGCATGATCACCCAGCATGGCGGTGGTATTGCGATAACCTCCGAGCTCGGCAAGGGAACCCTGGTCAAGGTCTACTTGCCCAGCGCCGCCGTGGAAAGCGCCATGCTGGATGAAACCCCCAGCGATGAATTGCGCGGCACCGAACACATTATGGTTGTGGATATCGAGGCGATTCGGGCGGCGTTGACCAAGGAATCCCTTCAGCACTTGGGCTACAGCGTCACTGCCAAATCCGATCCCCTCGAAGCGTTGGATGCCTTCAAGGAACACCCTGCTATTTTCGATGTGGTGTTGCTGGAGTATTCCAAAGGCACCATTTCCGCCGAAGATTTCGCGGCGCGAATTCGAAAAATCCGACCCTCGATCGCCATCATTCTGGCCTCGGGCAGTGCGGTTCTGGCTGGGGCCGAAGCCTCCTTTGATGCCTTGCTGCCGAAGCCCTTCTCGAATCGCGATCTGGGTCATGCCTTGCGCAAGGTGTTGGACGCCCGCAAGCGGGCAGCCAAGGTAGAAGTCAGTGTTGCGCCCACCCGGGATCGATCACGCATCGGAGAAATCCTGATCGCTGAAGATAGCCCCGTCACGCTCAGCCTGCTGCGTTCCTGGCTCGTCAAGGCTGGCTACCGCGTGCGCGCGGCTCGGGACGGCCAGGAGGCCTGGGAGATCTTCAGCGAACCAGGGGCCGGGCCCTTCTCGCTGGTGCTCTCTGATCTCGTGATGCCCCGCATGGATGGCATTCACTTGGTCGAACGGATCCGCGAAGTGGACTCCGAAATTCCTGTAGTTCTGCTGTCTTCCTCCGAAGATGTGGATGCGATGAAGTCGGCCTTGCACTTGCAAGTAAGTCAATTCCTGACTAAACCCTTCGATTCGGGAGTGCTCATTGCCTGCGTTGAACGCCTGGCAGTCGGTGTCAGCGTTCGGCAGCGCTCGGCTGAAACAGCACAGGCCGTGCGGATGGCTCAGCGCGCCCTGGTGGCCGTACCCGAAAAAGACTTGCCCCTATACTCCGTGCACCAGTCCTTGACCGATGCCGGGGGCGATGTCTTCCGGTGTTTCAAGCAGCCCGATGGGTCCATTCTGTTCATCCTGGCGGATGTGGCAGGGCATTCCGTCATCAGTTCATACGCCGTGGCCGCATTCCTGGGCCTGCTCTCTAGCCTCATGATGCAGGCCACCGATCTCGCGACACTGGCCTCGCGTCTGAATCGCGGGATTCAGGATGGCCCCTTCTCCGAAGTGCCGGTTTGCACCCTGCTAGGCCATTGGACGCCGAGCACGGGTCGCCTGCATGTTGTGAATGCTGGCCTTCCTCATGGCCTTTGTGGTGGTCCCTCGCGGAGCATCCGCATCGCCACCAATGGCACCCCCTTAGGTGTTTTCGACGAAGCCATGGTGGAAGAAAAAGTGATCCGGCTGGCCCCGGGCGACCGCGTGTTTTTTGCTAGTGACGGCTTTTTCGATATTCGCAATGCCGACGGTGAACTCATGGATGATCTCGCGCTCAATCTTTGGTGCGAAATGGCCGAAGTGCCCATTCAGCAGGCCGTGTCGATCTTGGCGGGCATTGCGCAAACCTTGGCAGAGACCGGGCTGGAAGATGATCTTTTGGCCGTGGGCTTCGAGCAACCCGCCTTGGAACCCGATTGCCTGAGCCTGGTAATTCCCTCCAATGCCATCGCCATCGATGGTGCCATTCAACAACTCACAGAGTATCTGGCCAAGGCACCGCGCTCGATCCCGCTCACCCATTCCCGCACGTTTGAAATCATATTGGCCGCGCGCGAAGCCCTTACAAACGCCATGATTCATGGCAACCAAAATCGGCCCGAAAGCCTGATCAGCGTGCATGCCAGTTGGCGGCAATCCCCGCCGGCCTTCCTGCTCAACGTGGTGGACGAGGGCCAAGGCTTCGAATTGAAAAAACTAGAATCCCCCACGGATCCGCTTTCCGAGCGCGGGCGAGGCATTCCCTACCTTCGGCATTGCGCCAGTTGGGTGGAGATGGTGGGCGGCGAATTGAGCATCACCTTTAGTTGGGAGGCCTAACATGGCAGCAGCAAAATCACCCCTGAAGACCCAGAAGGCCGATGGGACCGTGCGCCTCAACCCCAATGGCGATCTCGTGGCCAGCACCGTCGAGGTACTGCGTGATGGCATGCTGACGGCCCTGGATTCGGCCAAGCTCTCGGTGGTGCTGGACCTCTCCTCCACCAAGCAGATCGACTCCCTGGGCATCACCTTGGTTCTTGGCCTGTTTAAGAGTTGCCAGAAGAAAGAGCTGGCCTTCTCCATCGAAGGGGCCAATACCGATCTCTTGCGGGTCTTCAAACTCTTCAACCTGACCAAATTCTTCCCCATTGCGGAGGCGATTCGTGAGTAGCTTCGCAGACGAAAGCATCATTTCCGATTTCGTAGCCGAAAGCCGCGAGCATCTGGCGACCATCGAACCCGATCTGCTCCGCATGGAACAGGAAGGCGCCAAGGTCAGCTCCGAAGTCATCAACCGGGTCTTCCGCGCCATTCATTCCATCAAGGGCGGCGCGGGCTTTTTTGCCTTCGAGGCGCTGAAAAAGCTCAGCCACGCCATGGAAGGCGTGCTCATGCAGGTGCGAGACGGCAAACTCAAAGTATCGGTCGAACTGATGGATGTGGTCTTTGCCAGCCTCGATCGATTAAAGGCCATGCTGGACGATATCCAAGCCAGCGACAGCGTGCCCTACGCCAAAGAACTGACCACGCTCGAAGCCATTCTGAGCGGTCAGGGTTTGATTCCCGGCGAAACGATCAAGGGCCGGGAAAAGGGCGCCCAGCGCGATTTCGATCTCGACGCCGAAAGCGTGCGCTCGGCGCTGCGCCGGGGCATGAATATCTTTCGGGCCATCGCCTTTTTGCATCGAGATATTCGCGACAAGGGCATGACACCTTTGGCCTTTCTCAATAACGCGCTCTCCGTGGGCACCTGCCTGGATGCCTTTATTGATATCGAAGCCATCGCCGATCTTGAACACTGCTTGGAGCAGGACCTTCCGGTTACCTTGCTTTTTGCCACGGTGCTCGAACCCGATCTGGTGGCCCTGGGGCTAAAGCTCCCCATCGAGCAGATCAAGGTGTTGGAACTGGAAGCCCTGCGCAAGGAGGTCAAGGCCAAGGCTAAAGGCAAGGCCGAAGCCCCAGCTGCGACCGCGTCCGTGGTGGAAGTTGCTGTCGCTCCGCCTGAAGTCGAGGCTGAGCCAGAATCTGAGCCTAGCGCTGATATCGAAGCGGCTGCCGAAGTCGCGGCCGAATTACCCATGGAAGAAAAAGCTACCCGCGACAACAACAAGGATTCGGGCAATGAAACCCTGCGTGTGCGCGTGGATCTGCTTACCAACCTCATGAATCTGGCGGGCGAATTGGTGCTTGGGCGCAACCAGCTGGTGCGGGCCGTCACCGATTATCAACACGAGATTCCCGGCCTGGGCGCCATTTTGCAGAATGTGAATCAGGTCACCACCGAGATGCAGGAAGGCATCATGCAAACCCGCATGCAGCCCATCGGCACGGTGTTCAGCCGTTTCCCGCGCATCATCCGCGATATGAGCCGCCAGCTCTCCAAGCAGATCGAAGTCAAGATCGAAGGCGCGGAGGTTGAACTCGACAAATCTATCGTAGAAATGCTGGTGGATCCACTCACCCACATCATTCGCAATTGCGCCGATCACGCCATTGAAACCCCAGCCGAACGCACCAAGGCTCGCAAGAATCCCTCGGGCACCATTCACCTGCATGCCTTCCACGAAGGTGGCCAGATCAATATCGCCGTTCACGATGATGGTCGGGGCATCGATGCCAAGAAGGTGCTGGCCAAGGCCATCGCCAAGGGCCTAGTCACCAAGGCGCAGGGCGCCGAAATGACGGAACGCGAGATCGTGCACTTGGTCTTTGCGCCGGGCTTCTCCATGGCTGAAAAGGTTTCCGAGATTTCCGGCCGCGGTGTGGGCATGGATGTGGTTCGCACCAACGTTGAAAAGTTGGGCGGCCATGTGGAAATGGAAACTGAATTGGGTAT
>JAUYES010000332.1 GCA_030691225.1 Holophaga sp.
GTCCGCATAAAAAAGCAGCAGTTCCGCGTCTGGACACCAGGTTTCGCCGCTGGTATGGGGCGAGAGCAACAAAGAGCGCAATTCTTTCCCGAGGGGGGTGCCCCCAGGCTCCTTAGAAAAAACGGCCGGAAGTTTCAGCGATTTCAGTCGGGTTTCTAGGCGTTGGATCTGGGTGGATTTGCCCGATCCCTCTACACCCTCAATGGTGATGAACACGCCCGCCACGGGACCCTCCTGGTATCGATTTCCACAAACTTTGAGCATAACCGCTGGCCAACGGTGGGGTTGTCGCTGCAGTTTCCGAAGAATGCGCCTATCCTTAGTTAAATTTCTTCGGAGTCGACTGTGCTCGAATCCATCAGCTGCCCCAGCTGCTCCACCCATTATGGGCTTCGGCCCGAGCGGGTTCACTCTGGCCTTCGCCGGGCGAGGTGCTATAAATGCGCAGACCTATTCGATATCCAGCATGTTGTCACTAGTTTGCTAGGACCTGCCATCTCGGTGGAAGAACCCTTTGCCGAGGATGTCATTCAGGCCGACGACTTCCTCGATCTCGATATGTCGGTTTTGGTGCCGCCGGAGGTCTCACTCGAAGCCGAACCCAAAGCGGTGCCCGAAAGCCCTGTCCTGTCCCTTAGTGATTTGGACGACACTGAAGACGAAATTTTCGAAAAAACCCTAATGGTTGATCCTCAAGAGCTAAGCCCCTCAGTGCCGGATGAGGGCCCAGAGGGGTCGGGTGGATTCGCCTCCGCCAACGATGCCATTGCCAAACTCATGGGTAACACACCACCGCCCACTCCTGTGGCGGATCGTAGGACGAGTCTCAGTTCTCACGGCAACTCCATGGATGTCGAAGCCACCCTGAATGCGCTGGAACATACCCTGGGGGGCTCACCGGTCATGAATTTGGCCGAGACGGGATCGCCTTCTTCGCAAGAATCCGGCTCGGGTAGTACCGTCCGTCTGAGTAGCGCTGAACTGCAGGCTGCGATGGCTGCTGGTACTCCCCAAGTTGCGCCCATTTCGCAGGCACCTACCGTGGCCGTGCCTATGATGCCCAAAGTCCCCGTCGCCGAAGCCCCAACCACTGGCTCTGACAGCAACCTGATGAAGGTCCAGCTGGGCACAGAAACGGTCCAGAACATTAACTTGGACCAATTGACCGCCTGGGTTGAACAGGGCCGGGTTCAAGAATTCCATATGGTGGCTAGGCAGTTTAGCGATAACTGGATCGAGGCCGGGAAAGTGCCTTCCCTGCGACCCATGTTCGAGCGAATGCGCCGAATGGGCCAACCTAGCGCGTCCCCAAGGGACCTCTATGGCCCACCGCCAGAAACCGCCCCAATCAAGAAGGGTCTCTTTGGTTGGATGTCGGGTCGAAATTGAGGTTATCTATGTTCGCTCTTCTTCTATCGACCTTGCTGGTGGCACAGACGCCGGTGCCTTTGGTGAAGGTTGAAGCGCCCAAGGCGCCCGCCGTGCAGGAGCTCAAGCCACTGAGCTTTTTTAGTAAGAAATATGCATATTCTTGGGATGCCCTCATTCCGCTGAAAGCAGAAGTCGATGGGCTCAAGCTGAACACCATTTTTTTTAACCGGCGCGAGATTCAATCGGGCTTGTTGAAAGGCGCGGAGTTCGGCACTCGAGCCCAGGTCGAAGTAACAAATACTTCCAGTAAAACGCGAATTCCCAATTTCGCCGTGGCCGTGTTTGACGAAGAGGAACGCCTTTTGGGCGTGGCGATCGGTGGCACGAAGCTGCTGGGAGTGAGGCCCGGGAATACCGAGACCTTCGATTTGAATTTCAGTAGGGTTCTTCAGCGGCTGCCCAAGGGCACCCATTTCGTGCTGAGCCTTGAGTTTGCCGAGTAGGCACTAGTCGATCTTTCGTGCTTCCTCAACCAGCATGACGGGGATTCCGTCCACGATCGGGTAAAGCAGGCCGCAGGCTTGGCAGAGCAGTCCTTCGGAGTGCTCCACCAAGTCCCCGTGGCAAGGTTCCCCGCCCCGATCGGCAGGGCAGCATAGGATTTCCATAAGGCGGGGATCAACCATGATTCATCCGATCAGCAAAGGGTGTATTTGGGACCGCCGCCGCCCTCGGGGGGCGTCCAAAGGACGTTTTGTTCGGGGCATTTGATATCGCAGGTCTTGCAGTGAACGCAATTGGAGAAGGCGATTTCGACCTTGGTCACCTTGCCCTGGGCATCGGGGTGCATTTCGTAGACTTGGGCGGGGCAAAACACGGTGCAGGGGGCGCCTTTGGTGGTGTAGCAATCCACGCAGACGTCATTGCCCTTAATGATCTTGAGGTGTCCAGGCTGATGTTCGTCATGCATGACCCCAGCTAGGTAGACATCATCGAGCTTGGAATACAGGGTCTTGCCATCGAACTTGATGCCCCAATCCAGATCGTCCCGGTGCAACCCCTTCTTCCCGTAGAAGGCCTCCGTAGTGTTGGTGGTTGTGTCATCGGCTTGGAATTTTTTGGGATCGCCCGGCACCCAGCCGTCGGTGAGAAGCCCGATACCCAGATTTAGGCCTGCGCTAAGGGTTAGGCCATGGGCGACGATGCCATGAAAATTGCGGGAGGTTCTGAGTTCATCGCCCGCCCAGGATTCCATGTACGACGCTGAGTAGCGCATCAAGCTGGTCTCGGAGAAATCTTCCTCCGCCAAGGCGTCGAGGATCGTTTCCGCAGCTTCGATGCCCCCCTTCATGCCCAGATGAAGGCCCTTCAGGCGAGCAGCATTCACCATTTGGGCACCATCGCCGACCAGCATCCCGCCGTCGAAGGCGAGCTTGGGCATGCAGGTTAAGCCGCCGATAGCTAAGGCCTTGCCACCGTATTGGAGCAGTTTCCCACCTTCCAGCATCGCCTTGATTTTTGTGTGGGTCTTGAATTTTTGCAGCGCCAGATGAGCGTCGATGAAGGGATCCGCAGTGTCCAAACTCACCACGTAACCCACCGCAAGTTGGTGGCCAGAGAGTTTGTAGACGAAGGAACCACCGCCTTCGCCATCTTGCAGAGGCCAGCCGGTACTATGCAGCACGAAGCCATCGGGTACGCGGTTTT
>JAUYES010000333.1 GCA_030691225.1 Holophaga sp.
CAACAATCATTGATGCATTTGAGCGGTTACGCAAAAACAGAAAGCAGGCAGCATTCACGCATGAGGCATTAAAGTATTTCCTCTCAACAGAGAAAGGAGTCCAGGTTCTATCTCTCATGAAAGGAAAGACGACTACAGAGACCTGTCCGGCATCTATTCCATTGCGGTCTGATACGCCCATTAACGAAACACCGGCTGATACAGAAGTCATTAAAACCCTTTCGGTATTAGCGCCGCAAAACGATAGTGGGAGTGTGTTGGACTGCATCTTGAAGTGAATTGCCGCATCAGACCAAGTAACGATAATTATATTTGACAACACACCGGCTTTATGTAAATAATAGTTTCCATTATGAACAAGAGAACCGTTACTATCTATCCATCCTCAGCGAAAGAACTGAAAGCTCTGGGGCAGCGACTCAAGGATGCTCGGCTTCGCCGTCGCTTTTCCATGGAGACGGTCTGTGCCAGGGCTGACATTTCGCGTCCGACGCTCTACAAGATTGAGAACGGCGATCCTTCCGTTGCCATGGGAATCTACGTTCAGGTTCTGCGTGTCCTGGGGCTGGTTGAAGATCTGTCACTGATCGCCAAAGAGGATGTTCTGGGGCGTCGTTTGCAGGACGAATCTTTGCCGCAGCGGAAACGGGCTCCACGTAAAAAAACACCCGCAGGAGATGCGTGATGGCTAAAGCAAAGGGTGAGCATATATGGGTCTGGCTTGACGATCCTGCATTCGGCCCACTACAGCACATAGGCATACAGTCACGAGGAGATCGAGGCAGCGAACGCTTTGCCTACGAACCAATCTGGCTCAAACATGCCCACGCTTTCCCCCTTGATCCGGAACTGGATTTGACTTCCGGCGAATTCTTTCCGGGCAATTCAAATTTTGGTGCGTTCATGGACTCGTGTCCCGACCGCTGGGGACAGATTCTTATGAAACGCCGGGAGGCCGTCGAAGCCAGGGAAGAACGTCGTACTCCGAGAACTCTGGGACCGTGGGAATATCTGCTGGGGGT
>JAUYES010000336.1 GCA_030691225.1 Holophaga sp.
TGGGTAAGGAGGGAGAAATCGCGGTTCAGGTGATCCCAGCAGCCTTGGATGAATGCGACGTTGTCATCGGCAAAATGAGGGACGGCCAATTCCAGGAAATCCTCGGTGGGCAGGAAATCGGCATCAAACATGGCGACGAATTCGCCCTTGGCGGATTTAAGGCCATTGTTCAGGGCGCCAGCCTTGAAGCCCGTTCGGTCATCACGGTGGATGTAGCTGATGTCATAACCCAGCGCGCGGTATTTATCACAGATGGCTTGGCAAACCGCCACAGTGCCATCCGTGGAATCATCGAGCATCTGAATTTCGAGTTTTTCCTTGGGCCAGCGCATACCCACGACGTATTCCATCAGGCGCTCGACTACATTCATTTCGTTGAAGACGGCCAATTGGACCGTGACATGGGGACGGTATTCGGGCCCCCCCTTGGGCACCGGCACCTCATTCTTATGTCGGAAATAAAGCAGCAGCATGTAGAGTCGATGAGCACCGTAGATGCTCAGCACGACCAGGATGCTGAAGTAGACAACGAGGATGGACGTCTTGAAAATTTCCATGGTGGAATTGATCCCCTGGGTAAGTGCGCGCTTTCGTAGCGAGCAATGCATTATTCTGCCAGCAATATTTGGAAAATCTCCTGTGATTTTTTGCCGATTCCAAGTGCCATTCGAGATAGGCTGTCTATGTTCCTAAGCGAGTTGATATGAACGAATCCGAAAATCTCCCGAAGATGATCGGCCGCTACGAGATCAAGCGTCTCCTCGGCGCTGGTGCCATGGGCAGCGTCTACCTAGCGGAGGATCCTCGCATCAAGCGTAAGCTGGCCATCAAAGTTGTGAAGCTCGACGCGATTCGCAGTGAGAGTGATCGCAGTGAGTTTTTGGCTCGCTTTCAGCGGGAGGCCGAAGTTTCTGGAGTCTTGAATGATCCGGGGATTGTAACCATCTACGACGTTGGTGATAGCGAGGTTGGACCTTTCTTAGCCATGGAATTTGTTAGCGGCAGGCCACTGGATGGCTATATCAAGTCTGGCGATATCCACACCATGGAGCTGAAGACCAAGCTCCGAATTGCCGCAGGCATTGCGGTAGCGCTCGATCATGCCCATAGCCATGGCATTGTTCACCGCGATGTGAAGCCTGGCAATGTGATGATGACGGAGGATGGGCGGCCCAAGCTCATGGATTTCGGAATCGCCAAGCGCGAAGACGCGAGTCTGACCCAGACCGGTACCTTTCTCGGCACGCCTAGCTACGCCAGCCCCGAACAAATCCGAGAAGGTCACGCCACGCTGCGCTCCGATATCTTCAGTTTTGGCGTGCTCGTTTTTGAAATGCTGGCTGGAACTCTCCCGTTCCCAGGTACTTCCATTAATACTATCTTGTATAAAATCGTCAACGAACCGCCGGTCGATGTTAAGCCTCCCGTGATGGGGTTGCTGCCAGAGGGGTGGCATCGGGTTTTTTCCCGAGTGCTGGCCAAGAATGCTGATGATCGCTATCCCACGTGTGCCGCGTTTCTGCGGGACCTCCTGGACGCAGCCTCGACCATGGACACCGACACTCGCATGGAGATCATGGGCGTTCTGAAAATCGGAGCCGGGAGTGCCCCTCCGCCGATCCTGGCTCGCTCGCACGAAGAAACCATGTATATCCCCCCTGAGAAAATGCAGAAATCTGGCGGCGTGGGCCGCTGGATTTGGGCTCCCTTCGTGATCGCTGGTCTTGGG
>JAUYES010000338.1 GCA_030691225.1 Holophaga sp.
CATCCCCCGTAGCAAAGGGCAAGTGAACTTTGTGAAAGTTTCAGAACTGGCAAAGTGACCTTTCCAAAATGTGATCAAGTATGCGGATCTGCACCTTTGACGTGAAATCGGCAACAATCTGTCACATAATTGAAACAAGGATCGACTGGTTCTACTTTAATGAACACGATCCTGTCACGCACTGCTCCTGGGATACAAAAATCGCAAGCCCTTGGCACAACAGCCTGCACCCAGGCACCACCACGTGGAGGCACCTTGACAACATCGCAGAATCCTCATTTGGAGGCGCTGCTCCAGCACGACATCAACCAGATCAAAGCCAAGATCCGCGAGATGGCTCGCCTTGACGAGCAGGCTTTGAATCGGGCCTTGCAGGCCTTTCTGACCCGTGACCGCCAGTTGGCCTATTCCGTGATTTTGCGAGACCAATATGTGGACGAATTGGAAACGGAACTGGATCAGCTCTGTCTTGAATTCATCCTTCGTCACCAGCCTGCCGCCGGGCACCTTCGGTTTGTCTATGCCGCAAGTAAAATCATAAAAGAATTAGAGCGAATTGGGGATTATGCCGAGAGCGTTGGGCGCATGGTGCTCCAAATTCGATCCATCGAAATGGACGTGCCGACGGATCTCTTTACGGAACTTGCTAGCGAATCCATTCCGATGCTGCACGATGCGGTTAATGCATTCCTAGAAGGCAATGCCGAGCAAGCCCATGCGACGATGGCCAAGGAAACCCAGGTCAGGCAGTTGCGTGATGCTCTCACCACGCAATTGGTGGAATGGCGACAGCAGGGCCTTATTCCCCTTGAGGCCCTTAGCCCCCTGGCAACGATCGCAAGGCGCTTCGAACGCGTGATGGAGCAGGCAACCAACATCTGCGAAGAGGCACTCTACTCAGCCACGGGTGAATACATCAAACACAGGCGGGGTGATGGTTTCCGCATTCTCTTCGTGGATGATGCGAATAAATGCTTGAGCCCCATGGCCGAAGCGATTGCTAATCACTTGGGGTTGGATCGCTTGTCCTTCGCGAGTTGCGGGGTCGAGATCGGAAACCTGGATCCAATTGTGGCTAGGTTCTTGGAAGGAAAAGGCATTAGCACCGTCAGCCACGCGCCGACTTCCCTCGATCAAATTGCTCAACCGGAGCAGTTTCAGCTCGTGGTGGCACTCAGTAAAAATGCTGAAAAGGCAATCGCCTTTCTGCCCACCAAGACCCTGAAACTTACCTGGATGGTTTCCGATCCATCGAGTTTGGCTGGGACCTTGGAGGATCATGAGGCCTCTTTCCAGAGAACCTTTGATGACTTGAGCAACCATATTCATGCGCTGGCAAAGGCCATCCTCGATGATGATAAGGAGCAAAGCAATGGCAATCGCTAAACTTACTTCGGTCAGAAAAGGTCTTCTAGGCATTGCGCTCGGCTCTTTGGCACTCGTGCTAGCAGCTTCCTTCTCCATTGGCTGCAAGCGGGAAAAGAAGGCCAAAAAGACCGTGATTCAAAACACAGGCTCCGACACCATGGTGAATCTTGCTCAAGCCTGGGCCGAGGAATACACCAAGATTGAGCCAAGTGTTTCTGTTGAGGTTTCAGGAGGCGGATCTGGTACTGGAATTGCTGCGCTCATCAACGGCACCGTGGATATTTCCAACTGCAGCCGCAAGACCGAACCCGTGGAAATCGAAAAAGCCAAGCAGAATACGGGCAAAGAGCCCAAGGAATACATGGTTGGCTACGACGCGCTGGCCGTATATGTTCATAAGACAAGCGCCCTAGAGCAAATCACGCTGGAACAACTCGCGGATATCTACGCGGAGAATGGCAAGATCACCAAGTGGTCTCAGCTAGGGGTAACTATGCCAGCGGGATCTGATGAAATTATCCGCATCAGCCGCCAGTCCAATTCCGGGACCTATCACTATTTTCGGGAAGCGATTCTCGGCAAGGGACGGGATTTTAAGCTCGGCTCCCGGGATCTGCACGGCTCCAAGGATGTCGTAGAGTTGGTTTCGAAAACGCCCACCTCGATTGGTTATAGCGGCATGGGGTACGCCACTGGCGAGGTCAAGATGGTCCGCGTGGCGAAGAAGAAGGGCGATACGGCCTATGCACCGACCGTCGAAAATACCCTAAATGGCAGCTATCCGATTGCAAGGCCTTTGTATATGTATACCTTGGGAGAACCCACGGGTGCCGTGAAGACCTACATGGAATGGGCACATTCGGATGCTGGTCAGGAAATCGTGACAAAGAGCGGCTACGTTCCTCTTCCTAAGCAATCGGCAAAGACCAACTGACCCGGACGAAAGGGACACTACTTCATGCTCAAACGACGACGCACAGAAGTCGTAAGCGAATTCTTCATCGAATCATTGATCCGAGCCTGTGGGTTCAGCGCGATTGTGTTCGTATTTGGTATCTTTTTCTTCGTATTTCGCGAAGGCTCTGGGTTCCTATTCAAGGGCTTTAATCCCGGCGAGTTCCTCACCAGCATTGAGTGGTACCCAACCTCTCAGAGTCATGTGCGGTACGGAGTATTTGCACTCATTGCTGGTACTGCAAGTGTTACTGT
>JAUYES010000343.1 GCA_030691225.1 Holophaga sp.
CTCCGCAACGACCCCAACGTCTATTTGATGAACTCTAGCGGCGCTGTTGATTCTTGGAGCCTAGCGGTACACGATGCGACCCCAACAGGGGGAGGGGAATTCTATTCGAGTTCCATCGCCCGTGCCCAATGGGGTATTTGGAAAACTGCACTTGGGGGCACCTCCACTGACCTTCAAACCATTTGGAACGCCACCAACCCCTCGCAGGTGCCCAATGACCTCGAGTTCGGGAATGCTCCCCTTGCCTGCTATCCCACCTATCTAAAGGGACTCAAACGATTAGCGGGGTCTTCGGCTTCCAGTTCAATCCAGACCCAGCTCGGGCTCGAAAATGTTGGCAATGGAACAGATGTTACCCTTACTCCCTACTTCGAAAGCACGGCTCTCTGGACTTCCATCACTCCAGGTGGAGCCCCCATCAACGGGAGCCTAGTCACCTACGACAACAATCTTGCTGGGTTTGAGAACGCGTATTACGACCGGGTGGAGGCTAAGGCCTACCGTGTTCCCTTCAGTGCTGGAACGCATACATTTTCCATTAGCACCACCTCGCCCGGTCTCATCCTTGAGCTGTTTGATAGCATCGGAGTATTGCTCTACGCTTACCCAACCTCGATTACTCCCGTCAGTAAATCCATCAATCTAACGGCAGGCACCTATGCCGTGAGGGTTCGGGTAGACCCCTACATTATTTACAACGGTGCCGCCGCCAACTACACCTTATCGATAAATTAACCGCCGCCAACTAGTCGCACAATCTCCAGGCGATCACCCGAACTAAGCGACGTCTGAAAATACATAGCTTTGCGGATTACCTCACCGTTCAGTTCGATGGCACTCCCAAAGGCTGGAAGCTCTAACCAAGCCGCAAGATCTTGAAGTGTGGCTAAATCCGGGGTCGGACGGTTTTCCCCATTAATGATCAGCTCCATCGCCAGATCCTCAAACCATCATCATGGCCGCCTGGAGCCCGCGCTCCAGGTCGGCTTTTAGATCGGCTTCGTCCTCGATACCCACCGAAAAGCGCAGCAGGCCGTCCGTAATGCCGATCTTGGCCTTCACTTCGGGCGGGGTGCGAAGGTGGCTCATGGAAGCGGGATGTTGAATCAGGCTTTCCACGCCGCCCAGGCTTACCCCACGCGTGATGATTTCCAGCGCTTCACAAAAACGACGTCCAGCCACGAGGCCCCCGCGCAGTTCAAAACCAAGCATCCCGCCAAAACCGCCGTCCATCTGCTTAGCGGCGATTGTGTGGCCGGGATGATCCTTGAGGCCTGGGTAATCCACTCGTGCCACTTGGGATTGCCAGAGGAGCCACTGCGCCAAGGATTGCGCGTTATCGGCCGAGCGGCGGATCCGCATGTAGGCGGTTTTAAGTCCCCGATGAAGCAACCAGGCTGCCATTGGATCGGGCGTTGGCCCAGTCAATTTAGCAACTTCCCAGCAAGCGACTACATCTGCTTCATTGCCAGCAAGGACTCCTAAAACTAGGTCGGAGTGTCCGCCCAGGTATTTAGTGGCACTGGATACGCTAAGGCTGAATCCCAATTCACAAGGACGGGTTAGGATCGGCGTGGCAAAGGTATTATCAGCCACGGTTCGAATCCCCTTTTGGATCCCAAGGGTGGCAATGGCTTCAAGATCCGTAATGGCCAGAGTTGGATTCGAGGGGCTTTCGACCCAAATCAGCTTGGTGCCTTCTTCAACGGCAGCTTCCCATTCCCCTAAATCCAGGGTGTCCTGAACCCAGGTAATGCGAATGCCCTTGGTGGTTTCCCAGCGACGCAACAACTGCTCAGTCCCAAGATAGATCGCCGCAGGCGCCACCACATGATCACCCGGACGAAGAAAAGCTTCAAAAATAGTGGAAAAGGCGGCCATTCCCGAACTCGTTAAGAGTGCTCGGTCGGTGCCTTCCAGGGCAGCGATGACCGCCTGGGCTTCACTAAAGTTTGGGTTGCCCCAGCGGGTATAAAATGTCGGGGGTTCAATTGAATTCGCAAATTCGGCACCCTCGGCATTCTCCATCAACCCAAAGACTGAGGTTTGAAAAATGGGTGTTGTTACGGCCCGAGTGGTGTTGAATCTTCGACCCGCATGGATCGCGGTAGTCGTGGGACCCCATTTATCGGTGCTCATGATCGAATCCCCCAATTCACTAGCGAACTTTCCAAAACACAATTGTGAGAGCGATTACGGCAAAGGCAAGGAGTGTCACCAGGCGCCAAACAGTAGGCTGAGTTTGAGAACCTTGCTTTTCCAAGGTGGTATCAGCGAGTGCTGCCTGAGTTAATTCATCTTCAGGTGTTTCTGGGGCGCCCGGATGAGGCGGAAAGAGTGGAT
>JAUYES010000351.1 GCA_030691225.1 Holophaga sp.
GCGTCGCTGCGAGGCCTTGCCGCTGGATGCAGGCCATTGGTATGCCCTACACGGTGCACCCGGAGCCGTTCCCCTGGCCGAAGCGGACCTGAGCGCCCCCTTGCGCATTCTAGTGGGCAACGAAGGACATGGATGGCGCGATGCTGAACTTCCGGAGGCGGTGGGCTTCCTGGCCATTCCGATGCAAGGCGTTGAAAGTCTCAACGCGGCCGTGGCGGCGGGCATCGCCTGTTTTGAAACCGCCCGGAGGGGACGATGAAATTCTCACCGATGATCCTGGTGCGTCGCACTGCGGAAGCCCTGGTTCTTGGGGCTTTCTTCATGTTGGCCTTCCGCTTCCCGGCGGCTTCGGGCTGGGGATTTCTGGAAGCCGCCATGGCCTTCATTTTTCCTGCGCTGCTCTTTGATGCCGTGTTCAAGGAGCGCAAGGCTGGTTGGGTGTTCATCTCCTTCTTCGCGGGTTTCGCCATGCTCTTTTACTGGGTGCCCGCCACCTTGGAAGCCAAAGGGCCGATGTCCCAGGCGATGGCGCTGACCGCTTCTTTATTGCTGGCTGCTTGGGAGTCCTTGGGTTTTCTGGGCGTTGTGCTCCTCGCTCGTGCGGCTTACCGCCGTTCTGGGCCCTGGGCCGGTGCCTTGGCTGCCGCCTTTGGCATTGCTGTTTGGGAAGTGTTGGCCTTTCATGTCTATCCCTGGAATTGGGGCGCGGCCCTGGGTGGCTTGCCCTGGCTGGCGCGCAGCGCGGCCTTCGTGGGTGCCCATGGCCTTTCGGCGTGGTGCTGGGGCTGCGGTGCGCTCTTCGCGGGATTGCTAGCTTCCGCGGAACCCACAAAGCGGATCCTGAAGGTTCCGGCGGTCTGGTTGGCCTTGCCGGTGGTGCTTTCCCTTGGGTGGTTCCTGCTGCCCCGGGCCGCCGAGCGACGGCTAGACGTGGTGATGGTGCAGCCGAATTACGATCCCGGCATTCGGGCCTTGGGGATGGAAGAAGACATGTGGCGGCGCACCGATGCGGTGTTGACGAAGGAAAACCTTCCTCATCCCGGCGCCGCGACCCTGGTGGTCTGGCCCGAGAGTTCGGTACTCGGGCGCGATGATAGTCGGCCGAGCCTACGCCTTCAGACGGAAGCACTGAACCGTCGTGTCGCTTGGTTGTATGGGACCGATGGTGGTGGCTTCAATCTTCTGCGCGGCGAGGTGGATGGGCGCAGCGCCTTCCTCCAAGGCAAGACCGAACTCCTGGCCTTCGGGGAACAAATGCCTGGCCCAGCGCCCCTTCGCGCCTGGCTGGAAAAGACCTTTAACTGGCAATCCTGGACTGTTGGCGAACTAACGCACCGCAGCAGTTTCTCTATGCCTACACCCCAAGGTGAGCTGCGTATTCATCCGCTTATTTGCAGTGAAGCCCTGATTTCAATGCGACTGGCGCGGGGTTTGATGCTGGCGGGAGGCGACCTAATCACCAATCACACCAACGATGGCTGGTTCGAGAAAAGTAGCGCCACAGATTTGCACGCCGCCCAGATTCGTCTGCGCGCTGTGGAAGCCGGAGTGCCCGTTCTTCGTGCCACCCTCACGGGGAAATCCGGTATCTTTCGCGAAAACGGCACCTGGGAGTTATGGGGCGAACCGCGCACCGAAGCGGCCTATGCTTTCTCCATGGCGTGGCGTCCCCGCTGGACTCCCGCTCGCAGTCCTTGGGTGATTTGGGGACTGTTACTGGGTTTAGGCAGCGCCATGGTGGTGTTGGTGAAAAAGAAGCAAATCGTGAGTGAGCGAGCATGACCATCGATAGCAACACCCTCTTTCTCCCGCCACCCATCCTTGCTTCGGCCTCACCGCGCCGCCGTCAGTGGATGGAGGCCCTGGAAATCCCCTTTGAAGTGTGGGCACCGGAAGTGGATGAAACACCACTTCTCAACGAAGATCCCGAGGCCATGGTGGAACGCTTGGCGCGAGCAAAGGCCGAGATCGTGGCCGTGGTGAATCCCGGTCGGTGGGTCATCGCGGCGGATACCACTGTGGCCGTGGATCATCACGTGCTCGGAAAGCCGGAAAACGAAGCCGACGCCATGCGAATGCTGGGTCTCATTCAAGGTCGCCGCCACGAGGTCTACACGGGGCTCTGTCTGCGGAGGGACCAAGAAATCCATAGTTTCGTGGACACGGCCGAGGTCTACCTCCGTCCCGTGAGCGAGGCGCGAGCTCGGTGGTACGCCAACACCGGCGAACCCATGGATAAGGCCGGAGGCTACGCTGCTCAGGGCATCGCCGCCCTCTTCATCGAACGCATCGAAGGCAGCTTCGCCACGGTAATGGGCTTCCCCGTGGAGCGATTCTCTGAATTGGCCGGGCGTCTGGGGTTGTTGCAGAGTTGGTTGGGGATGCCGTAGGGCTACTTCATACCCATAGCATCCACCACCACCGCCACCATGATCGTCAGTGCGTAGACGTTGATCTGCATGAAGGCTTTGCGAATTGTTGCGGGCGATGATTCTGGGTGCAGGAGGATACGGAATCGAAACACTAGCCAGATGCTGGCGGCGGCCAGCAGGCCCATGGCGGTCCAACCGCGGGTGGCACCGAAGATGGGTAGCAGCGCGCCAATGGCCACGGTGCCGCAGGTCCAGGTGAAGGTCAGGCGCAGGATCTGGGGCACCGAGAATAGCCGCGTGAGGGTGGGGAATCCGGCCTGCTCATAGCCTTCGGCGTGAAGGAGCGACAGGAGCCAGAAATGGGGCACCTGCCAAACGAAAAAGACGAAGCAAAGCACCGCCAATGCCGGGTCGCCCAACGAGCCTCCGGCGGCGGTCCAGCCGATGGCGGGCGGTAGCGCACCGATCACGGAACCCGGCACCACCGCAAAGGCACTGCGACGCTTCAAGGGGGTATAGAAGCCGTTGTACCAGACCATGGCCAACAAACCGAGCGCGGTGGGCAGCCAACCATGGAATAGACGAAGGATCGTGAAGCCTGCAAGTGCCAGGAACAGCATCAGGAGCATGGCGGCGACGGGCGAAACGATGCCACTGGGAATGGGCCGATGGCGGGTTCGCTCCATCAGGGCATCCAGTTTGCGTTCCTGAATCTCATTCAGAACCGAAGAGGCCATGGCCAGAAGTAGGGTCCCGATCAGCGCGGTGAGCAGCGCAAGGTCTACGCCTCGGCGATAGGCGATGTAGCCCATGGCGGCCGTGAAGGTGGAGGCCACGGAAATTTTAAATTTGGTGAGATCAAGGAATACCGAAAGGACGCTGGGCCGTGGGATAGGCAGTGAAGCGGCGGTCATGGGCGTCCTACTTCAAGGTCTTGATGTAGGCGACGACTTCGGCGAGATCCGCTTCTTTCATCGGGGCCTTGGGCATGGCCGGTGGATAGCCGCGGGTGATTTCGCGCATGGGGTCTTGGATGGAGGTGCGGAGCTGCGCCTCATCGACCAGCACGGTCTTCATTTTGCCATCGACGAGAACTTCTTCCTGCTTGCCGAAAAGACCCTTCAACGTTGGGCCCACCATGGGGGCGCCGGTCACGGAATGGCAGGCCATGCATCCATTGGCCTTCATGATCGCGAGTCCAGCGGGGTCTGGGGTCGCGTTCACGGGTTTCTCCACGGGCAGGTTCTTACCGGGTTCGGGAGCATTTTCACCACCGAAATACCAAGCCTTGAATTCTTCTTCGGGCACAACGATGACTTTGCTGAGCATCAGGCTGTGGTCCACACCGCAAATCACGGTGCACTCGATATCAAAGGCTCCAAGCTTGGTGGCTTCGAACCAGGTGGTATTTGCGCGGCTGGGTACGGCGTCGATCTTCAGGCGGAAGGAAGGCACGAAAAATCCGTGTACCACATCGGCGCTACGGACTTCCAACTTCATGGGTTTACTGATGGGCGCAAACAGGACTTTGCTCTGTTTGCCATTGGGATATTCGAAGGACCAACTCCACTGCCGGGCCGTCACCTTGATTACCATCGAATCGCGCGGAGCCTGCCGCATGTATTCGTAGTTGGTCCAGCCGTAGTAGAAAATGGCGAGAAAAATGGCCAGGGGAATTATGGTCCAGAGGATCTCAAGCCCCGTGTGGCCTTCGATCTGCGCGGCATTGGGATGTCGTTTTTTGCTATAGCGGACCACGAAGTAAATCATCAACGCCGTGATGAAAACGAGAAAGAGCAGAGACAGCCCGAGCACGAAGAAAAAAACCGCGTCGGATTTTTCC
>JAUYES010000354.1 GCA_030691225.1 Holophaga sp.
CCAAGCGTACCTTGATGATATCAGTCCACACGAAGGCGCCATCTTCGAGCCAGGACTCTGTGCCTTCGGGCATGGCGAGGCGCACGGCGAAGGGCTCACTGGCATCGTGATTTTTATGGCGGCATCCGTTGCCCGCATCCAGGCCACGGTTGTATTGGAAGGGCACGCCCTTGGCCTCCACGGCGGCGCGACGGGCATCCAGGTCTTCCTTCGCGCAGCGGCAGCGGTAGGCTTGGCCGGCGGCCAGGAGTTTATCGACGGCGGGTTTGTAGTGGGATTCCATGCGCTGCATCTGGCGGTAGGGGCCGTGCTCGCCGATCCATTGCGTGGGATCACCTGCCACGGGGCCTTCATCCCAATCCAGGCCGCACCACGCCATGCCTTCTTCGATGATGCGGATATTGTCATCGGTGCTGCGGGAAAGATCGGTGTCTTCGATGCGCAGAATGAAACGGCCACCGTGCTTGCGGGCGAACAGCCAGCAGAACAGCGCCGTGCGCACACCGCCGATATGCAGCATGCCGGTGGGTGATGGGGCGAAACGGGTGACGATGGGTCGAGACATGGAACCTCACAGTGCGAAGGTTCCAGTATCGCCTAAGAGTCCGCGCCTTACTTCAAGTAGAGCTTGAGCTTGATTTCTACTGGCCCTTTACCGCTGAAGAGGCTGCGATCCAGGACTACGGGCACTTCCACGATGCTGTGGTGAGCGGGTGCGTGATCTGCGGCTTCCTGTTCCGGATTGCCCATGGGCTCGGTAACGGGCATGTCCTCGATTTCTTCGAGCTCATCGAGCATCTCGCCCGAACCCAATTCCTCGACTTCGAGGGGGTGGAAGGTTGATTCAGGGGGCTTGGGGATGGCTGGAAGGGGTATCGGAGCCAGAATTTCGGCCTCTTCCACAGCTCCACCGTATTTGTCCGCCAAATGCTTGAGCACTTGGCGAGCGATGCCGGTAAGAGTGTCGCGCACCCCGTCGCCTCGAACGGCGCTGGCTTCAAAGGTGGGAACATGAAAGCGATTGACTTCCCGTTCCAGCACATCCAAGGGCAGGGCGCTGGGAGTGTCGCGTTTGTTCCACTGAATTACATGGGGCATCTTGTCGAGATCAGAGCCCTGGTCCTTTAGGTTATCGATGAGGTTCTGAAAGCTATCGCGATTGCCTTCCAGCGCGTGCTCCTGGGAATCCGCCACGAAGACTACGCCATCGGCTCCGCGCAGCACGAGCTTGCGGGTGGCGTCGTAGAAGACCTGGCCCGGAACGGTGTAGAGCTGAATGCGGGTTTTCATTCCTCGAATGGTGCCCAGTTCGATGGGCAGGAAATCAAAGAAGAGGGTGCGGTCGGTCTGGGTGGCCAGGGACAGCATCTTTCCTCGCCCATCATGAGGAAGCGAGTCGTAGATGAACTGAAGATTCGTGGTTTTACCGCAGAGCCCTGGGCCGTAGTAAACGATCTTGGCTGTCAGTTCTTTGGTTGCTGCGTTGAAGAGAACCATGCTGCCTCCGGTGGAGGAATGTCCTGCAAGCTTGCCCCATGCATCAATTGGGGGTCAAGGATCCTCGGATACCTAGGATCGATTGTGCCCGAAAGCTCCCTGCCTCGCCTTTGAATTGAAATACATTGATTATCCCCCTAGACTTCAACAAAACATCCCCACCCAGAGGACGACATGGCCAAATTACTCGTTCAAGAGAGCACCGGGGTTCGAGAGTTCGAACTGGTGGACAACGAAATTCAACTTGGGCGCGAACTGGATAACTCCTTGCGACTGGCCGATCCCAGCATCAGTCGGCATCACGCGGTCATTCGCCGTACCGATTCGGGGTACGAGGTGCAGGATCTGCAGAGCAGCAATGGTGTCCTGGTGAACGGTACCCGCGTTCAGACGGCGACTCTGCAGGATGGGGACCGAGTCACCCTGGGGCAAATCCAGATGACTTTTGTGGATCCGGCGGCCGTCCAGTCTTTTGCGACCACGGTGGTTGCCGCTGGTGAGCCCGTCAATCCTCTGGGCACCATGCGCATGGATGCCAACGAGATGGCCAAGATCCAGGCCATGCAGCCGAGTGCCGCTTTACCTGCACCTCCTCCCCCACCGCCCCTTCCGGTGGCGCCACCCGTAGTGGCACTGCCCGAGGCCCAAGCAACCTCCCGAAACCCCGTTGGGGAACCTAGGCCCTTCACCTACGCCGCCGTGACCCCCGATAATCCAGCCCCTAGTTTCATTCGGCCCTACCTGCCACCGGTTCCCGATGATGCCAGACCCACCGGTGAGCGTGGGGATTTCGTGACACGACTGTTGGCCCACCTGATTGATGTAGCAATTCTGATTGTTCCCTTCATCGCCCTCTGGATTATCCAGGTGATCCTGATCGGGGTGTTGGTGCGCATCATGGGCCCAGCAGTGTTGGCTCTGGGGTGCATCTTTGGCCTTCTTCAGTTCGCCATCGGAATCGGCTCCCTATTTTTCTGGGTTTGGTGCTGGATCAAGTTTGGAGCCACCCCTGGCAAGAAGATCATGAAGCTTCGCGTGGTGCCCGAAGGAGATCCCAATGGGCGCATCGATGTGAGCATGGCTGTGCTCCGTGTGTTGGGGCACATCCTTAACTTCGGAATCGGCTATTTGCTGATCCTGGGTGAAGACCGCAAGGGCCTTCAGGACATCCTGTCCAAGACCATCGTGATCAAGGTCGATCGCTAGATTTCCTTCTCCTCAAAGAAAACGCCCGCCGATCGGCGGGCGTTTTTCATTAAGCGGTAAAGACCTCAGAACGGAATATCGTCATCAAAGTTGCCGCCGCCGGAGGGAGGAGGAGGCATGGGTTCGTCGAAGCCACCCTCGTCGCGGTGGGAACCGCTACTGCGGCCGCCGCCGCCCTCATCCATCTTGCCGAGCATGACGAAGTTATCGCAGCGGATATCGCAGGTGGTCTTCTTGACGCCTGCCTGATCGGTGAATTCGCCATACTGAATGCGACCCTCGATCATGATCTGCTTGCCCTTGCGGAGATACTTTTCGGCAATCTCAGCCTGCTTGCCCCACACCACGATGCGGTGCCATTCCGTCTTTTCCTTCTTCTCGCCCTGGGGGGTCTTCCAGGTTTCGGTGGTGGCGAGACTGAAGCGGGCCAAGGCTTGGCCGCCAGGCGTCATCTTCAGTTCGGGATCGCGTCCCAGGTTGCCGATGAGGATCACCTTGTTGAGGGAACCGGACATGCTTTCCTCCTTCACGACGGAGCTCTCCGCCGCACGAAAACCGCTCAGCCGTCTGAGGGTGGTAGGGTGTCCATGATGAACCGGGGGAACCTAGTGTCAAGCATCGTTATGGCCTGTGGTGACAAGTCGGGTGCCGAGAAGTATTACCTTCCTGCCCTCCGCCTGGGGGGCTGGATCGGCACGGTCCACATCGTGGCTCCCGGAGATGCCTTGCCGGATTTGGATGGCATGGGGGGGCTCCTGGTGTGCGGTGGCGGGGATATTCATCCTCGCCAATGGGATGTAGACGAAACCCTGCATCCCACGGCTGTGCCCGATGAGGCTCGGGACACTGCCGAGCCACCCTTGATCCTTCGAGCCTGGGAGGCTGGCCTACCAATTCTGGGCATTTGTCGGGGCGAACAGATGCTCAATGTCGCCCTCGGCGGCAGCCTCATCCAAGATATTCCCAGCCATTTCGGTTGCGAGCCCGATGTCCATCGCCATGGAAGTGCCGAGGTTCCCGACCGCCATCACCTCGTGCAGCTCGACCCTTCGTCCCGAATGGCCGCCCTGGTGGGCAGTTTGGAATTCCCTGTGAACAGCCGCCATCATCAGGCCGTGAAACGTGTGGCATCGGGCCTTAAGGCTGTGGGGTGGCATCGCACAACCAGCCCTCTAGAATCTGGCCCGGTCATCGAGGCCATCGAAGCGGAGGATCCAAACCGCTGGGTCTTCGGTGTGCAATGGCATCCCGAAAATCTGGTGGGGCTGGATGACGCGTGTGGTGCTGCGGCGCGAAGGTTCTTCGAGGGTTTTGTCGGAGCGGTGCAGCGCCTCTAAACGCCTAGCCACCCGAAGGCTTCGGCGGAGGCCTTAGACTTTGTTTCAGGAGGGGCCCATGGTCTCGGAAAAACCCCCGTTAAGGGTGGAGGGTCTGCGCAAATCCTTTGCTACCGTGCAAGCTGTGGATGATCTTTCCTTTGAGCTGCAGCCCGGTGAGATCTTCGCGCTGCTGGGGCCAAACGGGGCTGGTAAGACCACAACGGTGCGAATGCTCACGGGGCTTGTGCTGCCGGATGCTGGAACCATTCGCTACGAGGGTCTGGATGGCCAAGCGCACGCTCGCATCCCCGCTGCTGAATTGGGCTATCTCCCCGAAGAACGCGGGCTCTATTTGGACCAGACAGTTTTACGTCAATTGGTCTATTTCGGTTGTTTGCGCGGGCTGGATCGGCGCGCAGCAGAGGCCTCGGCTCGCAAGGGGCTGGAGCGGGTTGGTCTTACGGATCGCGCCAAGGAAAAGGTCAGCACCCTTTCCAAGGGGAATCAGCAGAAAGTGCAATTGCTGGCGGCCCTGTTGCACAAGCCCCGCTTCGCCATTCTGGATGAACCCTTCTCTGGGTTTGATCCCGTAAACCAGGAACTCGCCCTGGACTGGATTCGCGAGCTGCGCGAGGCGGGCACCACCGTGCTGCTCAGCGCCCATCAGATGCCGCTGGTGGAGCGACTGGCTGACCGGGTGCTATTGCTGGACCACGGGCGCAAGGTGCGCTTTGGTTCTGTCGCCGAACTGCGGAGCGGAGAAGTGGCGAACCGGAAGCTCACCCTGGCGTTCCAGGGACCCATTGATGATGTTGTGCTGAAGGCGTTGCCCGGTGTGGTGGCGGTGGAGGTTCTGGGCGGAGACCGGGCAGCCTTGCTGTTATCGGGGGAAGCCGATCTCAATGCGCTGCTCGCCAAACTTGCCCAGGGACCGCGTCTCGCCCAGGTCACTTCCGAGGTTGTGGATCTTCACGAAATCTACTTGCGGGCGGTGGGTGGGCCTAGGGGTTCCGAAAAGGAGGCGGCATGCGTGCCCTCTGGCTTGTAACGGTCTGGGAATTTCGGCGCTACTTCAAATGGAAACAGGAACTGATGGGCCTGCTGGCGGGCATTCTCGTTGGGGGCCTATTCATGGGTGGCAGCGCCCTCGTGACTCGAACCAAGGCTCGGCAGCGCGCCGTGGTGGGGGTGGTTGATCCTGTGGGGCTCGGTCTCCAGTCGGCCAAGGGCATTACCTTCGAGGCCGTGACAGACTCGATCGCGGCGGAAGCGCGAGTGGGAAAGGGAACCCTGGCGGGGCTGCTCACCGTGGAAAGTTCGGATAGCGTGCGCCTGCTAGTCGCCAAGGATCCGCCTTGGCAAAAGGAACTGGAGCAAGCCCTGGCAAAGGCGCGGTTGGCGTGGAAGCTCCGGGAGCGGGGTTTGAGTCCCGCGGAGTTTGAAGGCTTGGTGAAGCCACCCACTCTGAACGTGGTGCGCCATGCGGAGGGGCGACCCGCCGTGGGCCAAGCCCGGATGATCGCGGGCATCAGCATTCTGGCCATTCAACTCATGGCGGTGATGGGCTGCTTTGCGCTGTTCTTCACCAACATCACAGGTGAGAAACAGGCTCGAGTCACGGAGCAGCTGGTGACGGCCATTCCCGCTCAGACCTGGATGGATGGCAAGATCCTGGCTTTCAGCCTTCACGGTCTCAAGTCGGTGGTCACGCTGGTTTTCTGGGGCTTGCTGGCGGCCCTCGGAGCCCTGCGTTTTGCGGGGAGTCCCATCTTGGCTGATCTTGGCGCGCTTTCGCCCTTTGCCTGGATCGGCGCTCTGAGTTTCATCGTGCTTGGGCTTCTCTTCTGGAGCGCCTTCTATGCTGGACTCGCCGCCACCATTGACGACCCCAACCACAGCGCCCGCTCATCGGTGATGCTGCTGCCCATCATGCCAGTGGTGTTCAGCATGATGCTACTGAAGCTTCCCGATGCGCTCCTCAGCCGCGTACTTTCCTGGTTCCCGATCACCTCCATGGGGATGATGCCCCTGCGCGTGGTGCAAGGCAGCGCCGGTCCTTGGGAGGCCCTGGGGAGCGCGTTGTTGTTGCTTGGATCTTTCCTTGTCCTGCGTCGGTTGGCGGGGCGCGTGTTTTCGACCAGCATGCTGCTCTATGGCCAGGAACCCAGCTGGGGCAATATCTGGCGAATGCTGCGGGCGCGGTAGGTTTGGGTGATGTTCTTGAAAGAAAAAACACCACGGAGAACCTTTCCGGGTGTTACAGGTTTTCTAAGTCATCGCCCAGCTTGCGCGTGAGTTCCTCTGCTATCTCCAGCACCTCCCGGATTTCCTCTTCAAGGATGTTGTCCAGATGAATGCCGCAGGCGACACAGACCGTGGTGCCGAAGCGAGAAGAAAGGAGGGCGGCTAGATTTTGCGCCAACTCACCTTCCCGATGCTGCGGGAGCGTCAGAACCGTGGGTGAGGTCGAGGCTTGACCCAGGGCCACGGCGCCAATGTGGGGGCGATCTCCGCCCGAAAGGGTGACGCAGAGGTCCTGCCCCATGAAGAGCGCGGTCATACGGAGGTGGATGCGGCCTCGGTGGGCTTCCAGGTGGATCACATGGTTGGAAGATCCCGAAGGCCGTACTGGCAGACTTTCGCCGCAGCTTTCTCGGCATCGCTTTCGCGATACCCGAGATGCTGTTTTTGCAGGGTTGTTCATACGGAGGGTGGAAGATCCCGACCACAGTAGCGACAGACTTTGGCCGCCGCTTTGATCGTTTCGGCGCAAAAGGGGCAGACTTGGGAGGGGCCTTCGCTGGGTGGCTTCAGGTGCTCACTCTGGGCGCTTTCGATGAGCTCCTTGATCCGCAACGCATGTTTCTTCTTATGTCCGTGGCTCGTGATGGAATCCGTGCCACCGGTGGATTCGATCAGGATATCGGACCAGAAAAAACCCGTGTCGATGCGCACGCTGGCGACTCGCTGGAGATGAATGCTCATTTCGTTCTTGGTGAACCATGCGCGCTTGCGGCGCACCACGGCGCTTTCATTGACTTCGATCACCGTGGGAAACAGGCGATTGCCTTTGGTCCAGCGGCTGGCTTTGAAAAATTCGGTGGGCATGATGACCTCCGGTACCAGATTACCCGGCGTATCGGTGTTCATCTGCGTTGATCCGCGTTCTCGTCCTTTTTTACACGCCGACAAACGCGGATATCTCGCTTAATGCGATTCTGGAAGCATGCTGATACCCCTTCCCATCGACCCGCACTTGCCGCGCATGGTGGAGATCCTGCGCGCAGGGCGAAATCTCGTGCTGACAGCCGAACCCGGTGCCGGGAAAACCACGCGCGTACCAAGGGCCTTGTTGGATGCGGGATTATTGGCCAGTGGCGAATGCTGGGTGCTGGAGCCACGGCGGTTGGCCGCACGCCTTGCGGCGGCGCGGGTGGCTGAGGAACTCGGTGAAGAACTGGGTCAGCGCGTGGGCTACGCCGTGCGCTTCGAACAAAAGGTTTCGAAGGCCACGCGCATTCGCTTTGTGACCGAGGGCCTGCTCCTGCGTCGGCTGCAGGAGGATCCGCAGTTGCGCGGTATCGGTACGGTCATCCTGGATGAATTTCACGAGCGTCATCTGCACACCGATTTAGCACTCACCCTGCTGCGGCGACTTCAACGGGAATCTCGTCCCGAGCTGCGGCTGGTGGTCATGAGCGCGACTCTGGAAGCGGGTCCGGTGCAGGCTTTTTTGGATGCGGAATTTTTGCAAAGTGAAGGCCGAGTCCATCCGGTTGAGCTTCGCCATTTGCCGCGTCCCGATGATCGCCCCTTAGGAATGCAAGTGGCATCGGCACTGGAGCAAAGCCTGGGAGAAGGCAAGAGCGGGCACACCCTGATCTTCCTGCCTGGAGCCGCCGAAATTCGTGCCTGTGAGCGAGCTCTTGCGCCCCTGGTGGACCGGTACGGGTTCAAGCTTTTGCCGCTCCATGGAAGCCTTTCGTTTGAAGCCCAGAAGGCCGCGGTGGCGCCGTCGGAGCAATCGAAGATTCTGCTCAGCACCAATGTGGCGGAGAGTAGCGTCACCATCGACGGGGTTTCTAGAGTCATCGATTCGGGCCTGGGACGTGAGGCGGTGCACTCGCCCTGGTCGGGGCTTTCGGGGCTGCGAACTCAGCGCATCAGCCAGGCGCGCTGCGTGCAGCGGGCGGGTCGGGCGGGTCGCCAGGGGCCTGGGCTTTGTTTGAGGCTCTTTACGGAGGCCGATTTTCAAGCGCGTGCGGCCTTCGATGTGCCCGAACTTCGGCGCTCGGATTTGGTGGAGGCTCTGCTGGCCTTGCATGGCTTGGGTATTGCCGAGCCAGGCCACTTGAATTGGTTTGAAGCGCCACCGGCCGAAGCCTTGGAGGCTGCCGAAAAGTTGCTTCAGCGCCTAGGAGCCTTGGATGATGGTCGCTTGAACCCCATTGGTTTGCGGATGGCGCGCTTGCCCTTGCACCCCCGGTTGGCCCGGTTGGTGGTGGCGGGTGAAGAACTCGGCATTCCCGAACTCGCTCGCCTGGCGGCGGCACTGCTGGAAACGGGAGATCTTCAAGCACGGAACAACTTGGGGCCGCGCGGCAACCCCG
>JAUYES010000355.1 GCA_030691225.1 Holophaga sp.
TTCCGATAACGGCTCAAACGAATAAGGCAATTCCAGCCAAAGAAGCCGAAGCCAAAATCAATTGGGATGGAGAATGGACCCTTCTGCTGGAAGACAGCGACAAGCTCGATCCCCTCATTGAAGAGCACGTAAAGGACCAGAACTTTGCCATGAAGGTGTACTGGAAGAAGAAGCTTCAGAACGCCTGCAAGCTCCCCAAGAACCTGGACATTCTTTTTGGAATGGGTGGATTCTCCATCACTTTCGATAAGGAGCCGCCCATCCAAAACGCCAACGATGGGGCTGCCAGTGCCTGGAAACGCAGCGATGGCGAAGCCTTCCAAGTCACCTTGCGTCAAGACGGACCCCGCGTGACCCAAACCTTTCAGGCAGAAGGTTTCAGTCTCACCTACGTGTATTCCATGCGAAAAAGCGGAAACACCATGGCCATCCAAGCCACCTATGCCCACCCCAAGCTTAGTAATAATTTCAGCTACAAGATGGTCTTCCAGCGGAACTAATCCAAGAGCTGCCCTGGTCATCCTGTTTTGATTTTTTTGAAGGCAACTTTCTATCAAGCAGCGAGTGCCGCTTATTTAACCTCGCGCCATCTCTAGCTTTGGATAAGCGACCCGGAAGCCGCACCGCTCCAAGTTCGCTTGGGAGGCCGTGCCGGGCAGGACGGCCGAACAGGCCCAGCGGCAACGATCTTCTCGTGCAACGTCGAGCCGAGCCTTTAGGAGCGCTCGCTGCACACCCAACCCACGAAACTGCGGCAGCACGCTGGTTCCTGAAAATACCGCCACCCGAGCAAAACACCCAAGCACGGCGGCTCCCGCAGGCTGGCCAGCCACCGTAGCCAGGAAAAAGCGATTGCCCTCGGCTTGGGCGCTGAAGCCCGAGGCCGTTTCCTCAGCGGCGGCCAACTCATTCGAATCCTGGAAACCCGCCTGCACAACCTGACACCAGAGATCCATTTCGTCGGCCTCAAGACACCGAATCGCGATCCGGGAATCCCAATCCGGCAAACCGAAATCATCGCGGGTCGTCAACGACCTCGCCAACACTTGCTGAAAAGCTTGGATGCGATAGCCCCGTTCAGCCAGCAGACCCGCAAGTGCGGGATCCGCCGTGGGTGCCAGTTCGAGCACCACCGGATGCCCACCAAGGCTCAGTTGCTTTTCGATTCGAGTTAGCTGCCGCGAGCTCAACGGCCCGTGCAGCCCCAACGCCAAGGCCTGATTGAGGAAATGACCTTCCGAGAAATACTGGGCGA
>JAUYES010000356.1 GCA_030691225.1 Holophaga sp.
AAATTCTGCGATTCAGCGCCAGTGGCAATTGGGAAAATAGCCGCTATGACCTGAGCGACGAAGTGCTGCGCAGTTCCTCCAAATCAACCTACGGGTCCGCCACCATCGCCGAAAGCATTTCCCAGCACTGGACCTGGGGCGTTTTAGGGCGTGGCAGCCGCTCCGATCAGGAGAATATTGCTGCAACCTTCCGAGTTGCCCCCGCGATCGAATACAACGTTTGGAAATACTCCGAATCGACCAAAAAGCAGCTCACGTTTCTGTATCAAGTGGGGGTTTCCCGCAGTCGCTACGTGGAGGAAACCATCTACCGAAAAAAGCAGGAAACCCTGCTGGACAACTCGCTGACTGCGAGCCTGGATCTCAATCAACCTTGGGGCTCCGTCAGTACGTCCTTTTCGGCCTCGGCCTACACCCATGACTGGAGCAAGAATCGCCTCTCCGTGTTTGGCGCCGTGAATGTGAAACTTGCCAAGGGACTTTCCTTGAACTTCTTTGGCAGTTGGTCCCGGGTGCGTGATCAGCTGGCGCTATCGGGACAGACCGCCTCGGATGATGAGATTTTGCTGCGCCTGAAAGAGCTTCAGACCTCGTACAGCTATTTCACCTCCATCGGAATCAGCTATACCTTCGGTTCCATTTTCAACAACACCGTGAATAGTCGGTTCCGCAGCACCCAGGGTCGGTCATTCTCCTTCTAGAATTTACTCCTGTATTCCATTCATTTCCGCCTGCTTGGGAGCCTCCCCATGAGCCCAATTTTTGTAGGGTTGTACCTGCTGATGCCGGCCATGCTGGCCAGCCAAGGCGTGCAAGCAGACATCAATCAGATGGCCCAGCGAATGAAACCGCGCCTTGTGGAACTGCGGAGAGATTTCCATGCCCATCCCGAACTTTCCAATCGCGAGCAGCGCACCAGTCGTGTGGTGGCTGAACGCTTGCGTGCCCTGGGGTTGGAAGTGCGCACGGGCATTGCCAGACACGGCGTGGTGGCCGTGTTGAAGGGTGGGCAGCCCGGCCCCGTGGTGGCGGTGCGAGCGGATATGGATGCCCTGCCCGTGCAGGAAGCGGGCAACCTGCCTTTCAAATCGCAGAACCCTGGCGTCATGCATGCCTGCGGCCACGATGGCCACATGACCATCGGCCTGGGCACCGCGGAAATGCTGGCGGGCATGCGGAAGCAGCTCAAAGGAACCGTGGTGTTCCTCTTCCAGCCCTCCGAAGAGGGTGCCCCCGACGGTGAGCGAGGCGGCGCTGACCTCATGATCGCGGAAGGCACCTTGGCCAATCCCAAGGTCGAAGCCATCTTCGGTTTGCATGTGATGCCGGGTTTGGAGGCCGGAAAGGCAGGCTACGTGCCGGGGGCAGCCATGGCGGCCATTGACCGTTTTTCCATCACCATTCACGGCAAGATGGCCCACGGCGCCATGCCACAAAAAGGAGTGGATGCCATCGTGGTGGCCTCGGAATGCATGGTGGCCTTGCAGAGCATCCGCAGTCGCCGGGTGGATCCCATTCAGCCCATGGTCCTCACCGTCGGCACCATCCAGGGCGGCTCCCGCAACAATATTTTGGCCGAGAAGGTGCAGATGGGTGGCACGCTGCGCACCCTGAGCGAGGCCACTCGGACGCTCTCCAAAACAGCCATGAAGGAGATCCTGAGCGGAGTTACCGCCGCCCACGGTGCCACCTTCGAACTCGTGTTTGCGGATTCCCATCCGGCGGTTTTCAACGAACCCGCCCTGGCCGAAAGATGCGCGGTTTCTCTGGGCAAGGCGCTGGGCAGTGGCAATAGCTTGCGGGTGGAACCCTGGCTCGCCAGCGAGGATTTCGCCCTGTATCAACAGGTGATCCCGGGGTTCTTCTTTTTCCTGGGCGTGGCCAATTCCGCCCAAGGCATCACGGCTCCCTTGCACACCGCCGAATTCAATCTGGATGAAGAGGCCCTGGTGGCGGGCGTAAAAGGCATGACCACCCTGGTGCTGGATTATCTGGAGCGGACTTCGCCAACCGCGCCCATTCAAACCAAGCAATAATTCGGGTCACGCTCCCCACATCCGAAAGCAGCACCACCTTGCCAGCGAGGGTTGCTCATGACTGAAGGCTATCGTCGTACCGTCGGCCTACTCTCCGCCACCATGCTGATCGCGGGTTCGATGATCGGCAGCGGTGTCTTCATCGTTGCGGCGGACATGATCAAGGATGGTCACACGGGCATCTTTCTGCTCGTGGCGTGGGCACTCACCAGTGTGTTGACCATCTTCGCGGCCCTTAGCTACGGGGAACTGGCGGGCATCTTTCCCCGTGCCGGAGGGCAGTACACCTACCTGCGCGAAATCTACGGTCCGCTCACCGGCTTTCTGTATGGCTGGACTTTTTTCACCGTGATCGAGTGCGGCACCATCGCCGCCGTGGCCGTGGGTTTTGGGAAGTACCTCGGCACCTTCATCCCTTGGGTAAGCGAATCCAATTGGCTGCTCCCGGCCCTCAAGATTCCGGCCTTCCATCTCACGGGCGCCATCCAACTCGGCCCTTACAACCTGGGTCTGACCTCGGCGCGACTCTCGGGCATCGCCATTGTCGTGTTGCTGACCTTCATCAATCGCTTCGGCGTGAGACTGGGTTCCCGCGTTCAGAATGTGTTCACCCTGGCCAAGATCGGTAGCCTCGCGGCGCTCGTGCTCGCAGGCCTTTTCCTTAAGCCCACCCTGCCTGCCAACGCCGCAGACTATGTGCCACCCGCCGCCGAAGCCTTGATCTCCCTGCCCTTCTTGCTTGCGCTGCTGGTGACTCAAACCAATAGCCTGTTTTCAGCGGATGCTTGGAATTCCATCACCTTCATTGCCGGTGAAGTAAAGGAACCCAAGCGCACAATTCCACTCTCCCTGCTCATCGGAACGACCCTGGTCTGCGGGTTGTATTTCTTGGCCAATTACGGCTACCTGCGACTACTGGGACCCACCGGCATCGCCGCCGCACCCAACGGTAAAGTGGGCAGCGCGGCGGTCGAAGCCATCTTTGGCAGCGCAGGGGGCAAGGTCATGGCCGCCGCCATCCTGATCTCCATGTTTGGTTGCGTAAACGGCCTGGTGCTGGCCGGAGCCCGGGTCTACCAAACCATGGCCACGGATGGTCTGTTCCTATCCAAGGCCGCAGAACTCAATCGCCACGGTGTGCCGGGTTTCT
>JAUYES010000359.1 GCA_030691225.1 Holophaga sp.
GATCCATTCCAACTTCCTCTTTGCTAAGCAGCAATTCCAAGAGGTCGCAGGTTTCGCGGCTGTCATCTACAACTAATACTCGAATCATCAGTTCACCTTTTTTAAAAGCCTACCTTATGCAGCGCTGGATGCCAGCAAGGAGGCGGCGTAAGATACCTGAAACTTCCCAAGGAGCGTTGTATGAAAAATGCAATGAAGTTGATTTTGCCCCTGGTTTTTGCCACCACCGCCGCGATTGCGGGTGATCTAACGATCACCTTTCAGAGCAAGGGCGCTGCCAAGACAGAAGGCACAGAAACCCACTACTACAGCGCCACCCACCACCGCACCAACAATGACGCCTCCAAAATTGACACCCTTGTGGATTACCAAAGCCTGACCACCTACACCATCAATCACGGCAAGAAGCTCATCCAAAAACTCTCCCTCGAGGATGCACTGGCGTCCATGGAATCGGTGCAGGCCGAAATGCCTGAGGGAATGGGCGCCATGATGGGCGGGTTGTTTGGAGATCCCAGCAACTGCAAAGTCGAAGAAGTTGGAAGCGAAGTAATTACCGGACGAAAGTGCAAAAAATACAAGATCACCGTGGGAAAAATCATTTTCGAGTCGAGCAACGATCCCACGCTGGTACCGCCCGTTTCTGCAGCAAGTTACGCCAAGATGCTCAAAGCCAAGGGGGCTCTCAGTGCAGCCATGGGTCCCATCGGGAAATCGATGGCCAAGCTCTACGAAGAAATGAGCAAAATCAAAGGCCTGGCACTCAAGACCCACATGAGTGGGTTCATGGGGATGAATATCGCCACCGAGGCCATTAAGGTTTCCGAAGGAGCCATCCCTGCGAGTATTTTCGCACTGCCGGCTGGCTACAAAACCGAAGACCAAGGCAAACAACTGAAGGGCAAGAAATAGCTCTTCCATCCCATTCCAAGTAGAAAGGGGGTCCTTCGGCCCCCTTTCCCTTACAATCGAATACATGTCAGCACCCACACCACCCTCCTTTGACGACGGCCTAGATCGCTTAGAGGCCCTGGTGCAGCAGCTCGAGGGTGGAAATCTAAGCCTGGAAGATGCCCTTTTGCGGTTTGAAGACGGCATCACGTTGAGCAAGGGACTGCAGCAACAGCTTGCTGATGCTCATCGCCGGGTTGAAGTGCTAAAGCAGAGCCTCGGTGGCGAGTACCGAGCAGAATCCCTGGATGGAGATAACGCGTGATCCTCAATTCCTTGACTCAGGTTCAAGCCGACTTGGATCGCCTTCTGCCCATCTTTGAGCCCAGCCTTTCGGTATCCCTTCGCGGGGGAGAAGCTGACCGCGTGGGCGAAGCCATGCGTTACAGCCTTCAAGCGGGAGGCAAACGCGTTCGGCCAGTCCTCTGCATGCTCGCTTGCGAGGCCGTTGATTCCACTGCGGAACAGGCTCGCGCCTGTGCGGTAGCTCTCGAATATATCCATACCTATTCCCTGATTCACGACGATCTGCCCGCCATGGACGACGATGATCTCCGCCGAGGAAAACCAACCTGCCACGTTGCCTTTGGCGAAGGTCAGGCCATTTTGGCGGGGGATGGTCTGCTCACGGAAGCCTTCCAAGTTCTGGCCGGTGACATTACTTTGGCCCCTGATCGGCGCATCGAGGCCGTACAGGTCTTAGCCGAAGCCGCTGGCTGGCGTGGAATGGTAGGCGGCCAATCGTTGGACCTGGAAGGCGAAGTCCTGACTCGCTCCGGCGGCACCTACGATCTAGATCACCTAAAACGGATCCATCGACTGAAAACAGGCGCTCTTCTGCGCGCATCTCTGGAACTAGGCGCCATTGCAGGCGGAGCCTCCTCAAACCACCGCTCTAACCTGAGAGATGCCGGCAGCGCCCTGGGGCTGGCCTTCCAGATTCAAGACGATGTCCTCGACGCCACAAGTACGGCGGAAAAGATGGGCAAGCGGGTTGGAAAAGACGAAGGCAAAGGGAAGATCACCTACCCGCTTCTGTTGGGGCTGGATGGGGCCCGACAAGCTTTAGCTGAAGCTACTGAAAGGGCAAAAGCACTTCTGCATGCCCTACCGAACCCGCGTTCGCTGATGGCATGGGCGCAATACCTAGCGGAGCGCACGGCGTGACTACATATCCACTACTCGAGGCACTAGCTGCGCCGCAGCAAGTGCGCCACTTCTCCCTGAGTCAACTCGAACAATTGGCCGACGAGGTCCGTGGCTTCTTGATTGATTCCGTGAGCGAAACGGGCGGCCATTTCAGTTCTAATCTCGGCACCGTCGAATTGACCGTGGCCCTCTTCCATCACTTCGATTTTCTGGTCGATCGTATTGTTTGGGACGTTGGTCATCAGTCGTACCCACACAAAATTCTCACGGGACGCAAAGACCGCTTCCCCACACTGCGCATGCATGGTGGACTCTCGGGGTTTCTCAAACGCGACGAGAGCCCTTACGACCATTTCGGCGCCGGCCACGCCAGCACTAGCATTTCGGCCGCCCTCGGCATGGCGATGGCAAGGGATCTTCAGAAGCAAGACTTCACAAGCATCGCGGTGATCGGCGATGGATCCATGACAGCGGGAATGGCTTTTGAGGGACTCAACCAAGCGGGTTACCTTGAGACTCGCAAGTTCATGGTGATCCTCAACGACAACGATATGAGCATCAATCCCAACGTGGGATCGCTTCAGGGCTACCTCAATCAGATCATTTCCGGTCAGTACTACAAGCGTTGGCGGGATCGCATCGAAGGCGCCATCAAATCCATTCCGGTCCAAAGCGTCAGCCTTCGCCTAGCCAAGGCAGCCAAATGGAGTGAGGAATCCTTCAAGCGCATCGCTGTCCCAGGGCTACTTTTCGAGGATCTTGGGTTCTCCTACATCGGCCCAATCAAAGGCCACGATATGGAAGCCCTATTGAAGGGTCTGGCCGAAGCCAAGGAACGCATGGCGGATGGCCCCGTTCTGCTGCACGTTCAAACCCAAAAGGGGTATGGCTACACACCCGCAGAGAAGGATCCACTCAAATGGCATGGAGTTACGGCCTTCGATGCCGAAGCCGGCGAAATGCGAAAGATCGATGCAACTAAGCCCGCGATGCCCTCTTTCACTCAGGTTTTTGGGAAAACGCTCCTCGATCTAGCTAACCAGGATGAGAAGATCGTCGGCATTACTGCCGCCATGTTGGATGGAACGGGATTAAACCTAATGCAGGAAGCCCTTCCGGAACGCTGTTTTGACGTTGGAATCGCGGAACAGCACGCCGTGACCTTCGCCGCTGGACTTGCCGTGCAAGGAATGCGCCCCGTTTGCGCCATATACAGTACCTTCCTCCAACGAGGCTTCGACCAAGTTTTGCATGACGTCTGCCTCCAAGACTTGCCAGTCACCTTCGCCTTGGATCGCGCCGGCATAGTTGGGGCAGATGGGCCTACGCATCATGGCATTTACGATCTTTCATTTCTGCGCTGCATGCCAAATATGATCATCATGGCGCCCAAGGACGAAAATGAATTAAAGCGAATGCTTCTTACAGCCATCTATTCCAACCACCCCGCCGCATTGCGTTATCCGAGGGGAAATGCTCTGGGGGTGACGCTCGAGGACCCCATAACACCTTTACCTATTGGCAAAGCCGAACTGCTCTCGGAAGGCTCAGACCTCATGATCACTGCCATCGGCTCCATGGTGGCTCCTGCTGTCGAGATAGCAAAAAAACTCGCCGCTGACGGCATTTCATGCGCGGTCATTAACGCCCGCTTCGTGAAACCCTTGGACGAAACCTTGCATGCCCAATGGGCACAGAAAACCCGCGGCTTCATCACACTCGAAGAGGGTTGTGAACCCGGCGGATTTGGCTCGGCAGTGGCCGAGGCATTAGGCCGCCAAGGAATATCCAAACCCTGGCTTTGCTGTGCAATCCCTGATCATCTTGTGCAACACGGGGATCCCAAAATGCTCATGGATGAACAGGGACTAAGTCAAGAAGCCCTACTCCGAAGGATTCATGCCTTCCTTGACACCTTGCCGCCACGCCCAAGCTGAAAGATTCCTTCGATCTTCCCATCATCATTTCTTGCCCACCTGCCGACAATTGTATAAGGTGTGGACACCTAGCTTTTTCTAAGTCCGGCTATTCATCGCATCCTTGCCT
>JAUYES010000363.1 GCA_030691225.1 Holophaga sp.
GGCACGAGCGCCGGTGGGGCTGATGGTCGGATTTGTAAGGACGCGACCCACGTTCTCGAAGCGCTCCCGCAGTTCGGGCAAGTCGCCCTTGATGCTGACATTCAGACGCGTTGCTTGGCCCGTCTTGAGGTCATAGAGGCCCAGGGCACCGAACTGTTCAAAGACGATGGCGCCGGGGCCGGCAGAGGCGCTCTTCATGGCCTCACCCTTCGCCGGCAAGAGGCGGGTCACGGCCTTGGACGTGGGATCGCAGGCATAGAGCGTAGCCGGGCCTTCGCGATCGGAGAGGAAGTAGACCTTGTCGCCCACCCAGATCGGGTTGAAGTCGTTGGCCTCGGTGCGGGCCAAGGGCTCGACCTTGCTGGTGGCGAGATCCGCGAACCAGAGGTTCGTGTTAAGACCGCCGCGGTACCGCTTCCAGGTGCCAAAGGGCCGGCGGAGCGGCACGTAGGCGAGCCGTTTGCCATCTGGCGAGAAACTGCCCTCGCTGGCGTTCGGCAAGGGCAAGCGTTCCGGCAGGCCGCCCTCCGGTGCGATGGTAAAGAGTTCTGTGTAGCGGGAACTGGCAGTGCGGCTAGAGCTAAAGAGCACGCGCTTGCCATCCGGCGTCCAGCCCTGGACAACATCGGCCCCCGGGTGGAAAGTCACGCGCTTAGGCACACCGCCCCCCACGGGAATCGTGTAGGCGTCCACATTGCCGTCGTAGCTAGCCGTAAAGGCGATCGTCTTGCCGTCGGGTGAGAAAACCGGGTTCGACTCGATGCCGATACCGGTGGTGAGTCGCTGGGCCTCGCCCCCCTCGCGGGCCACGCGCCACAGGTCACCCGCATAGACGAAGGCTACGTAGGACTTACTGAGGGTAGGCATCTGCATGAGCAAAGGCTGTTCGGCGGCGGCGAGGGTTGCGACGAGCCCGAGGGCCAAAGCAGTGAGACGGATGGATGGCATAGGGGCTCCGAAGATAGGCGAGGAATCTATGCTACGTCTAATGAGGTATGCGGCTTATGCTTCATTTTTAATTCTTGAAGTCCACGAGCCACAGATCTGCCTGAAGGGTCTCCCGGAATAGGAACAGGGTCCGCCCATCCTGAGTCAGGCCAAAGGAAACCAGGGCGCGCTTCCCTTCTCCTCGGAATACCTCGCGCCTGCGCTTGGTTTGCATGTCTACCACCCAAAGAGCATGGGTATCCAGGTACAAGATTCGGCGACCATCGGGTAGGAAGAAAGGGCAGGATCCTTTCTCGGTGAGTCGGGTATAGGATTCGCTGGCCGGATCGTAGATCTGAATACCGCCCTGAGATCCATCCTCCTGGATGACCCAACCCGCGATGCGTTTCCCATCGGGGGACCACGTGTGTGGAGAGAAGCGCATCTTGGGGCCGGGGGGCGGACCCGCTGGAGGAATGGGTGTTTCCAATCGGCGGGGGTAGGGCAGGATCAGGGGTCGAGCCTCCAGATCGATGGCGACCAAGCTTTTCCCATCGGGGTTCCAAACGGGCAGGATCACTCGGGAAAGATCCGGCGATTGGGTCAGGGGTGCCAGTCCGCTGCCATCCACCCTCATGGTCCAAAGATCGAACAGGCCCCCGCGATTGGAATAGAAGACGATCTGGGTCCCATCGGGAGAGAAAACGGGAGCCCGATTCCGATGATCATCTTCCGTGAGCCTTCGGAGGCCGGACCCATCGGAACGTATCACAACGATGTCCTCCCGGATCCCCGTCTCGGCGAAGGTCAGCAGGTCGCCCTTGGGGGAGGGTCGAGGAAAGGCCATCGCGGTCACGAAGCGGGCCAGTTCGTTGGAAGGCCCCGAAATCCTTTCTCGCTCGGGATCAAAGGAAAGGCGCTCCAGGACCCGTTCCTGTTCCAGGGCCGAAAATACTAGGCGGGGGCTCCCAATGGAGGCTTGGAGGGAGGTCGCCCAGGGAACCGGGACCGTCACAGGCTCAGGAGCGCCCTTAACCCGGCCACTGCTTTCATCGATGGCCACCCGCCACAGGTTCATGACGCCCCCACGGTCGCTGAGGAAGTAGAGGTGGCGTCCATCCGCCGACCACGTGGGACTCCAATCCAGGGGGGCATCCTGGATAACCGGAACGGGCTGGGCCCCTTCCTCTGGGCCGATGGTGTATATGTCCCGTTGGGCACCCCCTAGGGGCACTCCCCAATAAGCAATACGACGACCGTGGGGCGACACGCTGGGCTGGTAGGCCCGGCCCTGAATGGACAAGGGACGGCCCAGTCCCGTAGCGGCGTCTACCACCCAGACCTGGCTGTGGCTTTGACTCAGGTAGGGGTCCAACACGATCTCGGTGGCCAAGGCGAGGCGCTTTCCATCGGGAAACCAGGAGGGCGTGTGGCCAAAGTCAGTGAGCCGCCGAACAGACTCGCCCGTAGCCCCCATGAGGAAGATTCCCGCACCCCCACCCTCACCACGGAAGGCAATGGCGCGCCCATCGGGGGAGAAGGCCGGTTCCCCGCAGTTTCCATCCTGAGAAGCCGTGAGGTTCGTGGCGTTGTGACCACCCACGCGCAGGGTGTAGACATCCGTCCGAGTCCCAATGGTCTTCTGGTAAGCGACGATTTGCCCATCCGGGGAAAGGCTGGGCCAGCCTTCCACCCCATCAAAGGTGGTCAGTCGCTGGAAGGTGGCTCGGGGCACCGGGTCTACCCGAACCATCCAACGCCCCAGAAAGAAGACCATTGCCAGCGCCCCTAGGCTCAGGCCCAGGATGAGGGCCATCCTCCGGATCAACGATGTGGACCTGAACCCGGGGGGCCGAAGGCTGGGCGTGGAGAGCTGGGAAGGGGAACTGGAAAGGTGTTGCCGGATGGCATCCAGGTCCCGGGCTAGATCCCGAGTGGCGCCGTAGCGATCTCCCGGCTGCTTGGCCAGGCAGCGGTCCACGACCCAGCACAGGGGTGCGGGTAGACCAGGCACGCGCCGATCAAGGGGCTGGGGTTCCTCCCGCATGATGGCCACCAGCGTCTCCGCCACCGAGGCCCCTTGGAAGGGGCGGGTACCCGCCAAAAGTTCGTAGAGAAGAATGCCTAAGGAAAATTGGTCCGAACGAAAATCCACCCCTTTGCCCCGGGCCTGCTCAGGAGACATGTACCCCACAGTGCCCACCACCGCGCCCGGGCTGGAAACCACGGCGGCGGTGATATCCAAGCAAGGGTCCGATGAGGGGGTCTGGATCCTCCACGTGGCCAACCCAAAATCCAGTAGCTTGGCATCGCCATCCCGGGTCAGGAAAATGTTTTCCGGCTTCAGATCCCGGTGCACGATGCCCTTTTCATGGGCTGCCGCCAGCCCACGGGCCACCTGCTCGGCGATGGACAAGGCCCGCTTGAGGGGGAGGGGACCCTGGTCGGCCATGGCTTCTCGGAGAGTCTCTCCCTCCAGTAGCTCGGTGACGACGTACCGAACGCCCTCGCATTCCCCCACATCGTAAAGGGCCAAGATATTGGGATGGGAGAGGGCTGCTACGGCCTTCGCCTCGTCGGCAAAACGGGCCAGCACCTTGGGATCCCCCGAAATCGCCTCCGGCAGAATCTTGATGGCGACCTCGCGCTCCAAACGAGTGTCCTGAGCCCGGTAGACCTCCCCCATGCCTCCCGCGCCCAGCATGGCGAGGATACGGTAGGGGCCAAGGTGCGATTCGGGAGCGAGGGACATGATGGACTCGAAGCCAGCTGCAGAGTGTTTCGGCAGACTCCCACGGATCATAACTTAGGGAACCTTGGGTCGCACGAGACGGTCCTATGACCGCTAAACAGATAGACGCGGCAGCCGGAGAGCGGGAAGGGGCGCTGGTGGTTGGTGATTCCGCTTTGGGCTGATCAGTTGGTCTTGAACCCCGCGAGGGAGGCGGAGAGTTCCTCGGCGATGTTGGCGAGGTATTCGGCGGTCCGGTTTACTTCTTCTACCGTGGCAGCCAACTCCGTGGAAGCGGCGGCGGAGTGTTCGCTGGATTTGGCCGTTTGCTCCACCTGCGCGGCCACTTCGTCAGCGGTGCGCTCCTGTTCTTCTGTGGCCGACCCGATTTCCCGGGCTGAGCTCACCACCGCCGCGATATTTTCCTGAATGGTGCGGATGGTGGAATCGGTGGCCTGGACCGTTCGTACACCTTCCTTCATAGCGGCATCCGTTTGGCTGATGAGATCGCCGATTTCCTTGGCGGCCAAGGCGCTGCGCTCCGCCAGTTTGCGAACTTCCTCCGCCACCACCGCGAAGCCCTTCCCATGAACACCAGCCTTGGCGGCTTCGATGGCCGCGTTCAGGGAAAGCAGGTTGGTCTGCCGCGCGATGTCCTGGATAACCTGAACGGCCTTTACCATCTGCTGGGTGCTCTGGCGGATGGCCTCCATGGCAGAAACCGTGGCCGTGCCTTGATGGGCACCTTCGTCAGCGGCTTTCTGCATGGTCTCCGTGCGGAGGTTACTGCTCCGAACATTCTGGGAGACCTCCTGGATCGAGGCAGCAAACTGAGTCATGGCAGTGGCCGTGCGCTCGGATGCCATCCGCTGGCCTTCGGCGGACCGCGCGATATCACCCGTGGCTCGGGCGACCTCACTCGCGGTGGCGCTAAGTTCCGTGGAGCCCGAGGCCACACGGCTGCTAGCATCCCGAAGTTGACTGAAGAGTTCCTGAAAACGATTCAGCATGGCGTTGAAACCCTGAGCCATCAGCCCCAGTTCATCCTTGGAGCGAACTTCCACACCACGGCTGAAATCCCCCGCTACCATGCGCTCCATGCCATCGGAAACCACCCTCAGGGATCGCTGAATGCGTCCAATTACAGCGCTCGCAACCACATACCCGAAGAGTAGCCCCACCCCCAGAAGGACCGCTTTCAGAATCCCCCCGAAGCGGACCAGGGCCGCCATCTCGGCGATCTCCCGACCTTCGATGCGGTTGGCCTCCTTGAAGGTAGCCTCTGCCAGGGCCCCAATGGCTTCGTTCATGGGCCGATCAATGCCCTTAAGTTGGGCATCCACGGCCCGATAGGCCAACGGGTCCTTTTCTTTCCAAGTGCCCAGCGCCTCGCGATACTTGGCGCCCAGGGTGCGCAATTCTTGCAGTGCCTTGTCCACAGCCCCCGTGGGAACCTCTAGATCCTTCAAGGCGGCCTTCAGCTTGGCAAGATCCGCCTCGACCTCCTTCTCGCTCTTATCGAAGCTTGTCTTGTATTTGGCCATCTGGGCCGGATCATGGCCCCGAATCAGGATGTTCTTCCACTCCTGCACTTCCGTCTTGAAATTGTTCTGAGCCTCTCTCGCCAGATCCCCGGCCCGAGCCACGGCCTGCATGGTTGTCGCCAGTTCAGTGGCCTGGGTGGTGAGGCGCTGAGCTAGCCAGTAGCCAGATCCCCAAAGGCTTGCGGCGATGAGCATGAGGCTTCCGACCAACAGCCAGAGTTTCCCGCGAACGGAAATGCTGTCTAGCAAAGAAAGGTGCATAGCGGCTCCTGGAGCTAATGAGTCGATTCACCATCGGATGCCCAAAACGTTGTCTATATTCCTGGATTTTCACTTGTGAGGGGTATCCACATCGCCCGCAGAAACGCCCTTCACGGGAAGCTGTACCAAATTCACCTCTGGTTTGCTTTTTCGTTTATCGGTCCACGTTTTACCCAAAACTATTGCGGCGGAGCACTGATGAGTTTTTCCCCAAGAACTTTGCTTCCGCTTTTCAAGACGACCTTGAGGGTCTTGGGATCGCTGGGCCAACCTTGAGGAACCGCCACGGACTCCGTGTACGTCTGACCTGGAGCAAGGCATATGCCTCTCCCGCCAGCAGATGCCCAGCCGCTCGGGATGGAGGTGTCGGCTTTGTAGAGATTAAAGTGGAAGCGGGCCGCCACTGCCGAAGTGTTTTTCATGGCAACGCGAACCATGCCGGATTCTACGGAGGCCGACACGAGTAGGCCTGTGTAGTGAAGATCCAAGGCAATGGTCTTCGTGTCCACCGTCTTGGATCCCTTGGTCAAGCGGACGCTCAACCCGGTTCTGAAAGGATTAGGCTCAAGCGTGATTGGCTTCACTTCGGTGTGGGTCTTGCCGGGCCCCAAGTCTTTGATGTTCAGGACGTTCGAGCCGCACGGCCCTTGATCCACGCCACCAATCAATGCGGGGCTTAGCCCGATTGTGCCCGTGAACCCCTTCATGCCGTTATTCCTGACCGTAATCTCGTACCGCCATTCGCATTCGGTTGCGGATTCAACCAGCCGCAGCGCTTCGATTTTGAAGCCATCGGCGCCGACATCGATTACCTGCACTGCCGGGACCTTCTCAATCGTCTTAGAGGGTTTCAGCTTCAAGGGTGCCTTGCCCTCCTGAGCACAGGCAAAACCTCCTGCCGCAAGGACCAACACATACAACGGGATCGTGACGCAAATACCACGCATGGTACCTCCAGAAAAAATCGCTTTGAGATGGGAATGGGCATCCAGAATATACATCCAGAAAAAGTGGATGGCGAGCATGCAAGCAAGTCATAAAAAGCCATGTCACGCGAGAGCCTCAACCAAGCGGCATCACCGAGCCCGAAAGCCTTCGCGCCGAACCCTCAGGTTCACTCGACACGCTCTTCAAGGCCGCCCTGAAAATTGCGGCAATAAGGGGTAATCGCAAATGGTGTTCAAAGAGATGGGACGCGATAGCCACAAAGACGGTTTGGCGGAAAAAACCAAGGGTGCTTTTCTCTTGGTGCCCAAAAATAATCAAAATCTAATTGAGCCAGGATGAAGGGGATGAAAAGGAGAAAGCCACATGGCGCTTGCGCACAGCCCAAACGAATGTCGTCGACTCTTTGGATAGGTCTTAGCAATCTAGTCCGAGGAACCAGCTCAGCAAGAATCCCGCTGATCTCATCCCTTTCATCCCCTTCATCCTGGCTAATGGTCTTTTCCTTGATTGATTTCTATAGATCTGGCTCTTTGATTGCAACTCTGCAAAACCCCATGAACATTACGTGTCGGATCAAGCAAGCCATGCCGACCCTTTATGCGTTTGATCCGCTTTAAATCCCCCACGTTACGTGGAGACGCGCGCGCTTGGTTGCAGAAGTCAAACGAGCCCGACGCGATGCACCCTAGAATGAACTCAATCCCTATGGAGGCTCCATGCTGCACGTCCTCGTGCTTGGGCAGTCCCACCTTGCCCTGAGGCTGGGGGAGTGGGTGCGAACACTGGGGATGGAGGCCACCCTGGCAGCCATGGGACCACTCAGTGCTCCCATGGCTGCAGCCTGGAAGGGATATCCGCGCCTGGAGGGCGCAGCGGATGATCCCGAACTGCTGGGGCGCGATGTATTGGATCACGTGCAGGCAGTGTTTTTCTGCGCTTCCGACGATGGTCTGAACTTGGATCTCGCCCTGCGCGTGCGGGAGTTGCATCCCACGATTCGCCTGGTGCTCTCCTTCCGCAATCCAGACCTGGGCCGCAAACTCGAGGCGGAACTCGGCAACTGCGCGGTGGTGAGCGTACCGGAGGCCTCCGCCCCAGCCATCGCCGTGGCGGCCCTGCATCGCGGGGTGCTGCAGGCCATCCAGCATGAGGGCCGCACCCACTGCATCCTGCGCCCCCTGGAGGGCGATGCTTGGCCCCGCTTTATCCCCATGGACGAACTGGCCCCCAGCGAGGAAGAGGAGACCCCCGTCCAGCGCATCGCCGAATGGATGACCCACCCCAGCCGCAGCTGGGATCGTTTCCTGCTGGGCATTCTCGGCGCCATCGCCCTGCTGCTGACGTTCGCCACGGCCTACTTCCACTTCTCGCAGGGCCTGTCGTGGATCACGGCCTTCTACTTCGTGGTCACCACCTTCTGCACCGTAGGCTACGGCGATTTCAGCCTGCGTGAGGCTTCGGATCTAGCCAAACTTGCGGGCATTGCTCTCATGCTCGGCAGCGTTACGCTCACCGCCGGGCTCTTCGCCATCCTCACCAATGCGCTGGTGCAGAAGCGCGCCGACGCTCTTGAGGGGCGCCGCCGCTACCGATTCCATCACCACATCCTAGTCTGTGGCCTGGGTGTGATGGGCTTGCGGGTGGCCACCTTCCTCAAGGGTCTCGGCCACCGCGTGCTCGTGATCGAGAAAGACCGCACCAATCCACTGCTGCCGGAGTGCGCTAGCCGTGGCATCCCGTATATGGTGGCAGACGCCACCCACGCCTCCGCCCTGCGGGACGCCAACTTGCCCAAAGCAAGGACACTCGTCAGCACCCTGAACGACGACTTGGTAGGCCTGGAAATCGCCCTGGCCGGCCGGGCCCTCTGCCCTGCCCTGCGCGTGGTGCTGCGGGTCTTCGACGGTGCCTTCGCAGGGCGCATCGAACGTGCCTTCCACATTCACACCGCCCTCTCATCTTCGGCCTTGGCCGCCCCAGCCTTCCTTGCCCGCGCCCTGGACCCCGACGGACTGACCTTCATGGAGACCGAAGACTGCTGGTGGTTGGTTCGCAGCCTGCCCGAAGGCGCAAAGCCCGGCGAAGGGGAACGCGTACTGGCGGAGGGCGCTCGAAAACTCGTGCTGAGCCCTTGGAGGAATGCGGTTTCAGACCAAATTATGCAGTTGCAAATGAAAAACCAAAGATGAACCACGGAGTCACTGAGGGCACGGAGAAAGATTGAGGCACGAAACGTTGATGGATTTTCACCTCTGGCTTTTCCTTTCTCTGCGTCTTGTGGCTTAGTTTTTTGGCTCTTCACAGATCTGTGGGAAACGCAGGTGGAGAAGAGCCTTTGCTGTGTTTCGGTGTATTCGAAAACGAGTCTGCCGCCAAGGCGCCAAGCGGCGCTGCGCGCCTTCGCCAAGAAAAGTGGCGGCAGTGATACTCCCAAGGGTCGCCCTTGTCGTATCTTCGGCCAGAAGTCCGCCTTCTTGGGAGCGGACTTCTGGCCGAAGATACGATCCGCTGCAA
>JAUYES010000367.1 GCA_030691225.1 Holophaga sp.
AATCCATGCCCAGCAAGACCAATTGTGTATTGATGCGTGCTTTCACGGCCTCGAGTTGGCGGAGGTTGGTTGCCGTGATCTCGAATCCAAAATGCTCCACCAAACCACTAATCCGGCGGGCCTGATCGGAACGAAGCCCCACCGCAACCAGAGGCACTTTCATGCCGCCAATACGCATTCTGTCGGCTTCAACAGCAGGCCCGAGGATGTTTAACAGACGCTGGATCGAATCGTCAGCAAGCACGAATCCATCCACGTCGAGCGAACTCGAGGGAGGGTAATCCACTTCGGGAGTCTCGGGGTCAAACACCAGGAAAATGGGCAAATTCTGAAACAAAATCCTGGATTCTCCGCGGAGTAAGGCGCAGAGCCGAAAGCCATCCATGGGATCGCCAACCGCATCCACCAAAATAAGGTGGGCCTGGCTCCAGGCCTCTGAAGCCAAGGCTTCCAGATGGTCCTGCACATGAAGCACCCGATTGCCAGCACCCTCAAAGGCTGTCCGAAGACGGTCGACTAAGTCGGCGTGCTTGGTTATAGCCAGAAGATTCATAAGCGCCAGCGAGATGATTCACGTTGAAGAATAACCCGAAAGGGAGATCACTCAGCCGATGAGAAATTTCGCTGTGAGCTACTCCGCCAAGCCTTGTTCACCCAACCATCGTTCGGCATCGATTGCGGCCATGCACCCGCTCCCTGCGGCCGTGATCGCTTGTCGGTAAACATGATCCTGCACATCACCGCAGGCGAAAACGCCCGAGATCGTGGTGCGACTGCTGCCCTTTTCCACCACGAGATATCCATTTTCATCCATCGCTAACTGCCCAACGAAAAGCTCAGTGTTAGGTTTGTGCCCGATGGCGACGAAAAGCCCTTCGACGGGCAGGTCGGCACTTGTGCCATCCACGGTGTCCTTCAATCGAAGGGCGCGGATTTTTTCAACCTTGTCTCCCATGGGCGTTTCGATGGTGGCCGTGAGGATATCTTCCACGGCCTTATTCCAACAAAAAGCGATCTTCTCGTTTTTTAGTGCCCGTTCCTGCATGGCCTTGGAGGCCCGGAGCTTGTCCCGCCGGTGAATGACGTTCACCTTGGACGCAAATTTCGTAAGGTAGATAGCCTCTTCCAGAGCCGTGTCGCCGCCGCCTACGATGGCAACCTCTTTACCCCGGAAAAAGAAGCCATCGCAGGTGGCAC
>JAUYES010000383.1 GCA_030691225.1 Holophaga sp.
CCCCATTCCTTCACACCATAAAGCTCGGATGCATCTTGAATCGTGAAGGGTTTCATGGCCATCGATGTGGTCTCCGGAATTTCGCCTGACTGCTCGTTATAGGGAAAATCGACGCGTTAATCCAATGAAATATGCGAGACACCTTCAGATTCACCCACCACACGCTTCAAGGTGGCGATCCAGTGACGATGTCGCACACGGCGCAGGGCGGTGCCATGGGTACGTTTTTGCCACTGGGCTGTGCCTCGTGGAAGCTCTGCTACCGGGGAAGTATGCAAAGGACTCGGGCCTCCCCAGAGAGCAGGATCACCCCAGGCGGGGCTGCGATTCCAAGGGCATACATCCTGACAAAGATCACAACCTGCCACCCACCCGGTGGCAGCCATGGCTTTGGCCACGACGGGGGGAGGATCCTTTTCGGTTTCCAAGTTGTAGGTCGTCAGGCAGAGCTTGGGATCTAGCCGAAAGGGATTCAGCGCGCCGCTGGGACAGGCGTCTAGGCAGGCCGTACATGCCCCGCAACGGTCTCCTTGGAATGGTCGATCTGGATTCAGTTCGATATCCAAAAGCAGCACGCCGAGAAACCCCCAGCTACCACCCTTGCCCGTTATCAAAAGGGTGTGTTTACCTTGCCAACCCAGGCCCGCCCGCACGGCGAATTGGCGTTCCAGAATCGGAGCCGTATCCACACAGACTCGACCTTGAAGGTTCGGCAGATGTTCTTGGGCCCGCGCCAGGAGCATTTTCATTCGCCCCTTCATGATGGCGTGATAATCCGGCCCCCAAAGATAACGGCTCAGCTTGAGGCTCCCAGGCGCAGCCCCGGGAATGGCCTCGGGTCGAGCGTAGGGAAAGAAACCCACCAGGGCGGTGCGGGCGCCGGCAAGCCAGTGCTCTGGCTCCAGGCTATCGGCGCGATCCAGGTAGGGAAACAGCTCGCGCCCCCCTGCCTCAAGCCATTCGGCACGACGAATCTGTTCACGCGTGAAGGGTTCGCAGGTCGCAAATCCCACCCGGTGAAAGCCAAGGGCAAGAGCCTCCCGGTGCAACCAGGTTCTGATATCGAATGAATCCCCACCCAAAGGCAATTAGACTCCTTACTGGTATCCCACGATTCCACAGAAGTCACATCCCGCGGAGCCACGGAGTAGCCATGGACATCCTGACCTTAGAAATCTTCGATGTCACGGTTTCCCAAGCCCTACTTAAGGTAAGGGGGGCCATCGAACAGCATCCGACCATGCCCCTCCGCATTCTCGTGGATTCCGATGAAATGGTTCGCTCAAACTTGGAACGGTTTCTGGAACGCCAGGGTCGACCGGCCACGACCAAGGCCATGGGTGATCACTGGCAATTGGATGTGGCTGGGGGAATCGCACCCCAGGAAACCTTCTCGGCCCTCAAGCCCGTGGCGCCTGTGCCGGTGGCCACGAAGCCTGTCCTCCTGCTCCGCAGTGCCTTTGCGCCAGGGGATCGGGCCCTGGGCCGCCAACTGCTTCTCGGCGTGCTAAGCGCCCTTGAAACAGGAACACCCTGGATCCTACTGGCCCACGACGCCCTGTAACTGTTGGTAGACCCCAGCGCTGTCGAATGCCTTGAGAACCTTCAGCAACGGGGGATCCCAATCCATGTTTCGGAGGCAAGCCTGCGCTATTTGGGGCGATCGGCACCCCGCTTCCTGCCGACAGACGATAAACCTTGGCAATCCCTGCTTGCCAAAGGCGAACTAACGGTTCTCTGAGTGGTAGGCTGAAGGTTCCTTTTGCTTCTTTTCCCAAGGCTTTTTTTATGAACCTGCCAAACTACCTCACCTTTGCCCGAATTCTCATGGTCCCCATTCTCGTTGTGGTGCTCATGACCCGGGTGCAGCACCATCAGATCATCGGTGCGGTCGTTTTTTGGATCGCCTCCATCACCGATTTCTACGACGGCTATTTCGCACGAAAGTATCGCCAGATCACAGTCCTTGGCAAATTGCTGGACCCTCTGGCCGACAAGTTGCTGATTTCCGCCGCGCTGATTTCCCTGATCGAGTTGGACAAAACGCCGGCCTGGATGGCCTTCATCATTCTCTCCAGAGAAATGGCCATTACCGGTCTTCGCGGCATTGCCAGTGAAGAAGGCATTACCATTGCCGCCGACTCGATGGGCAAATGGAAATTGGGCGCGCAAATCGCGGCCATTTCGTGTTTGATCTTCGGGCCTGTATTGGATGGTTGGCTCTTCTTGTGGACGGGACTTCCCGTTTTTCAGCAATGGAGCGTGGCCATGTTTTTCCGGGGCGCGCTGCACACCACCGAGCCCT
>JAUYES010000385.1 GCA_030691225.1 Holophaga sp.
CCCCATGTGGGCGCGCCTGAATGGAAGGTCAAGGCTGTGCGGGACCTGCTCATGCGCCTAGCAAGCCCTCCCAACCTTGCGGGTTTGGTGCCGCTGCTGCACGAAGAGGCGGGCCATACATCCATTCCCCAGTTGCATGCGCTTCTCACGCTGATGGGTCGCCCAGCCGCTCAGTCTGTGGTGGCCTGCCTGGAAATCGAAGAGGATGCCAACCGTCGCAGTCACCTGATGGAGGCCTTGCGCGCCATTGGTCGCAATGCGGTGCCCGCGCTTTTGGATGCACTGACCTCTTCTGAATGGCGATTGGTGTGTGATGCATTGGTCGTTTTGGCCGAGATCGGTCATCGCCCGGCCTTCCCCAACGTCGTGATGGTCTTGGGTCACGCGGAAGCGCGGGTTCGCAGCGCAGCCATTCGCACTGCCGTGGCTCTCGGGGAGCCCAGCGATGTTGCCGAAGCCTTGGCTCAGCTCCTGCAAGAAACAACTTCTGGTACCCAGTTGGAATGCCTGACTGTGCTGGGCGAACTGAAATGTTCCAGTGCCGCTCCGGGGGTCATCAATTTGTTATCGGGCCTTAAATCGGCCTCGGGCGATGCCGCTAGAGTTCGCTTGCGAGCCGTAGAAGTGCTCGGTTACCTGAATAGCCCCGAGGCGCTACCGGTGCTTCAGGCCCTGTTTCGCAAACGCAGCCTTCTGAGTGCCCGGGAAGGTTCCGCCATCCGCCTTAGTGCCGTGAAGGCCCTAGCTACCCTGGATACTCGGGAAGCCCGGGAAACCCTGGCCTTGGTGCTCGATCAGGAATCTGACGAAGAAGTGCGCAGCGCAATTCGGGTGATCTTGGTGCGCTGAAGGCTCTTGGCAGGTGCTCGGAGGCCTGCTCGAGTTCTGAGTCTGGAGCGACTCCTTACCGCGGATACCATGAATCGACCCCTTGGAGTGACTTGGTGGAGGAACACCCGCGAGCCCCTATTTCCGGCCAGGCCTTAGGTCAGGACGAGGTGAGTCCGGATGCCTTTCAGGTTGCCCCTTCGCGCCCTGACCCAACGCAGGTTCCACGGCGCGATGCGGCGGACGAACCCACGGATCCCGGAACTGGAGGAAAAAGCTTCCAAAGTTCTGCAAGTTTTTCGCCATCATCCTCTGGAAGTGGCGAAGGGCGCGAGGTACTGCGGGTTCTGAGGCTTCCCAGGTGGAAGCATTATCGGGATTTACGCTTCTTGGCCGAGGGTGGCATGGGGCGTGTTTTCAGCGCCTTTGACCCGGATCTGCAACGGCCGGTGGCTCTGAAATTCCTGCAGCGCGAAGATCACGAATTAGCCAAACGCTTTGAGTTAGAGGCCCAGAGTCAGGCCAAAGTGGACCATCCCAATGTCTGCAAAATCTACGAAGTGGGCGAATGGAAGGGCCAGCCCTATATGGCCATGCAACTCATTGAGGGTGACTCCCTGGCGGCCTGCAAAGCTGCGCTGAACCAGGAACAGAAACTT
>JAUYES010000390.1 GCA_030691225.1 Holophaga sp.
CAAGGAAAGCATTTCCGAATAAACCACCGAAAAGGCGTGAGTCTTCATCCAGTGGGCCAGCAATTCATCCATGGCCTGACAGCACCACTGAGTGCCCCGCGAATCTTCCTCGGACACGATGGCCTGATGAACCACGATTTGAAGGCGCTGCTCGACCTCAGGCGGAAGACCAGGATCGGTTAGGCAGGAGGCAACTTCGGTAAGCACCTCCGAAGCCAGGCGACGCCGTTCCACATGGGGGCTCGCAAACCCTGTTTCAAGCTGAGTAAGCAGATCCTTGAGCCCCTCTGTGCGGCGCCCCCGCGCCAGTTGGCGCACCAAGGTGGCCAATTGGTGCGCATCCAGTTCGAAAAAACTGCGATCAGAAAGGCTTAGGTTGAGTTTGGTATCCGTGCCATGGCATTCCCATCGAATGGCCTTTTCTAGCTCGTCGGCATCCCCCATGGACCAGCCTTCCAGCATCAGGCGGCCCTTCAAGGCCTCAATTCCCAGATCGCGATCCCGCACGCATTGGAACATTCCCGCCGCTGCCAAGGCCAGATCGAACCGCGAGCCCTTGATTTCACTCTGGGCGAAGGCGAGGGCGTGGGCAGCAATTTCCGGTGCAAGGTAATCCAGGGCTCTACGAAGGTAGATTTCCCCTTCGGGACAGGTAGGCAGACCCAGGAGAATGGCCCCTTGAAGCAAGGGATCGATGGCCGTCAACGCTTGGCGCAGCGTCGCTCGGAGAGTCGACGGCTCCATGGCCTGCAGCCCTAATTGCTCACTGGTGCCGATCAACGCACTCAGGTCGGCCACCATGAAACCGTATTGATCCAACGTCGTGCGCTGCTCCATGGTCCACGGGGCATTCGGATTGGGACGCAATGGCACGGAGGTCATTTGCGCTACGGCCATAAAGAGACCGGTCAAATCTTCGGAAATGCCCCGAGGCGAAGAGCTAGCATCCACTAAGGGCGCACAAGAGGCCAGGGTGCTGGAAAGACGAACAGTATGTCCCTCGGGAAGCAGGGAATCAGGTCCTCCCATTTCGTCTAACCGTTGGGGTTGGAGACGCAGAAGGAAGAACAGCAACTGCAGATCATCCTCATCGAGATTAGGTAAGAACGCGATAGAGCCCAGCCCATGGGTGATCAGAAGCTGTATCAGGTTCTGAGAAGCATTCGGCGCCCCCTCGACCGGCGCACCATTGAGCAGGAATTGTTCACCAGAAACCCTCAATTCCAGAGGGCCGACTTCGCTAACCAATCGCTTCGCCAGATCGCTGAAGGCCTCCAGGGCGTGACGTGCCTGGGGATGGTCCTGAGCATAGTGAGCCTGGGCCATGTACGCACGGTGGAAATACTCCACAAAGCTCGCAAAGGCCCGAGACTCTTACATATCGCATCCGTAGCAACGGGGAGATTCCGGATGGATC
>JAUYES010000391.1 GCA_030691225.1 Holophaga sp.
ATACCCCAGGCGGCCAGAAAGAGGAAGAGGTTGCCCCACAGCATGATGGTGGCATCCAGATCGGCGACCCGCAGTACGGTTCCCTCTTCCCGCGCCTTTTTTCTGCGTTTGGGGGTCGCTTTCTCGGTACGTGAAGGATCGTTAGCCATGGGTTACCTTAATAGCCGCAACGCTTCGCGTGGGGCGGCTTCGAGCATAGGCAGGATCCAAGCTGAGAATTCCCGTAGGACGACCCCTAATATGGAAAGCCCGGCGGCAATCTTGATGGGGAAGGCCAACTGCATGAGCTGGAGCTGAGGCATGAAGCGGCCGCTGATACCCTCGAGAACATCGATGAAAAATAGGGCCAAAACCACGGGAAATGCCAATTGAAAGCCCTTTGTCAGCATTTGTCCGATTATCACGATGATCATTTGAGGGTTACCCGGGATTCCGGATCCGATGGGAACGATGCGATAGCTTTCGACTAGGGCCAGGATCATCTGATGATGCAGTCCACTAATGAATATGAAGAGCAGGGTTAGCTGCATCAAAATAGAGCCAGAAATGGAGGTGGTTTGGGCGCTGGAGGGATCCAAGAACTGCACGAAGGAGAAGCCCATCTGTGCATCCATCATGTGTCCGGCGAAAGAAACGGCCTCGATGATCCATGAAACGAAGAGCCCCAAGATCATCCCTGTGGCGAGTTCGGCGACAAGCAATCCAAGCATTTGCCACATGCCCGTGGGCATGACTAGGGCAGCCGGAATTACGGGGGTCATGAGTACTGCGATCATGAGCGTAAGTGAGGCGCGGACTGGGAGGGGAATGCGTTCCTGACTCAGGCCAGGCTTGGTCACGAGCAGCCCTGTCACGCGGACCATCACCCGCAGCCACAGCACGATTTTGCCCTGAGTAAGGGCCCAAATCGCGGGGTTGTCGAGGATGGGTGGCATGCCTTAGCTTCGTACGGAACGGCTCATGGGAGCTGCCTCACCACGAAGTTGAAATCCGTGAACATCTTGGTTGTGAAACCGACTAGCACGCGAGCCATCCAAGGGAA
>JAUYES010000451.1 GCA_030691225.1 Holophaga sp.
GCTTGTTGGTCGGGGCGAAAGGATTCGAACCTTCGACCCTCTGCTCCCAAAGCAGATGCGCTACCAGGCTGCGCCACGCCCCGAAGGTTCTAGTGTAGCGGCTACTTTGGCGCGAGGGAAACGCTGCGTAGGTTTAGGCCGGAACGCTGGAGTTCGAGGATGTTTTGGGCAAGGCCGGTCATGAGGGCGATTTGCAGATCTTCGGGGCTTCGCTTTGTTGCGGTGGGCGGGGGCACGCTCTGGATGGAGTTCGCCTTGCGGCCCTTGCTCCAGTTGAGGTTGAGATCGAAACTGACCTTCTTGTCCTGGCCGTTGAGTTCGCCAGAGACCTGATTGAATCGACCATCACTGCCGTAGCCAAGCTTAAGGAAACCTGGGCCTTCCATGCCTTTGCTCTGGTTTGCAAAATTCACGGAGAGGGGGTGACCCTTGTCATCGTATACAAAATCCATCCGGGTACGAATGCCTTGGCCTTCGTTGGTGTAGTTCATTCGATGAGGCAGGCGGGTGGCTTTATCCACCAAGATTTCGAGGCGACCTCGCTTCCAGAAGCCCATGCTATCGGCAAGGCTCTGCTCTCGTCGCTTTGGGTCGTACGGAGAGGTAGGGGCATTGAAGATCAGAGTTTGAACGGTCTTGCCACCCAGGTTTTCTTCCTTCCCCAAGGTCGCCTTGAAGACGGGGCCATCCACGTAGACCGCCTTGATATCGTTTAGGACGGATCGGAACCAGCCTAGGTAGGAGAGCGGTGCATCACTGGGGGGTGGCTCGACTCGGGTGGTGTAGGCATTTTGAGTTTGACTGTAGAGAAACCCTCGGTTGCCTACGCGGTACCAGATCACGTTCCCAAAACTACCGGTGGCTTCGGTCTTGAAATCCGCATTAGCAAAATAGGTGCTCTTGATTTGAAGGGTCGCCTTGCCATTCTGCGTAATGCCACCCTTAACTAGGCTCTGCGTGGCCTGGTCGACCTTGGCATTCATGGCGGCAGCCGAAAGCTGGATGGTGAGGGCGCCTTGGATATCAACGGCATTGAAATCCTGATAGGCCTTGCCAAACCATGCATCGTTGGTGGCATTCAGCACGGATTCAAGCGTCTGGCGAGTCACCTGGGATTCAGGGCCTTCCTTGACCTTGGTCACAGCGGGCTTGGGTGCAGCTTTTGGGGCTGCCTTGGGAGCGGTCTGCGCCACAAGGCTAGCAGCGAGAGACAGGGGAAGCAGAACGGCAAATCGCATGATCAAAAATCTCCTAACGATGTTTGGTGTGGGGTGAGGCAAGTTTTTGTTCCCGCTTCTGAGTTGCAAAACAACTTCGGCAAAGCGCGTTGGCGGGATCGGTCGGCGCGAAACCTAGGAATTCAACCGTGCCGCAGGCGACGCAGGTGATTTGCACCAAGACTCGGGCCTCACCGCGTTTCCGGGGTGGGCGGGGGGTCTGATTTTTTCGGTAGCACGTGGGGCAATCGAAAAATTTCTCATCGGGCTGCAGCTTGAAGGCTTTCCCACAGGTGGCGCAGAGTTTTTCGCGAAGGGTGGGCGCCGCCGCATTATCCCGCTTCTGGACCCGAACGGACCCCGGCTCTCCTATATGAACGGGAGTAGCAGATTTAACCTGGGGAGCCTTGGTCAGGCGGGACTTGGGAAAGGTCATAAAGCCTCGGGTTGCCTTGAAAGCATCTGGAAAATCTTAGCATCCGATGCCCTCCTTGCAGTGCTGGCATTCTGGAAGGCATGAAATGCGCCCTCGACCTTCTTCAACCTCTGCTCGATGGACGGCCACGCGCCTTGGCCAGGGCCATCTCCTGGATGGAGAATGGGCACCCAGAGGCTCGCGAGCTCATGGCTTTGCTTTGGCCCCACATGGGCAATGCCGTGGTGGTTGGGCTCACCGGGGCGCCCGGAGCCGGCAAATCGACGTTGACAGATCAGTTAGCTCGGATTCTTCGATCCGAAGGCAAGAAGGTCGGCATTCTTGCGGTGGATCCAACCTCTCCCTTCAGTGGTGGCGCCATACTCGGCGACCGCATTCGGATGAATCATATTTCCGATGACCCCGGTATCTTCATTCGCTCCATGGCCACACGCGGTGCTCTCGGGGGGTTGGCGCGAGCCACCCAAGACGCCATCGATCTACTAGACGCTGCGGGCTTCGATGTGGTGCTTGTAGAAACGGTGGGCGTGGGGCAAGACGAAGTGGATGTCGTCAGCTGCGTCCAGACCTGCATCGTGGTGCTCATCCCTGGCATGGGCGATGACATCCAAGCCATCAAGGCTGGGATCATGGAAGTGGCCGATATTTTCGTCATCAATAAAGCAGACCGGGATGGCGTGGAAAAGGTTGAGCGCGAAATCGAGGGCATGAAATCACTTGCCGCCACTCGTTCCTGGGACCCACCGGCCTTGCGCACGGTTGCCGCTCTCGGCGAGGGCATCGGCGAAGTGCTAGGCCAGATTCGGGAACACGGAATATGGCTTCGCGAACACGGAGGCCTGCAAGCAAAAGCAAAAGAGCGCGCCAAGCTTCGTTTTAATACGCTGCTAGCCGAGGAAGCCTCTCGCCAAGCCAAGGCCAAGGCAGGCCGGGAGCGAATCGAGGGGCTGATCGCCGCCATCGCCGATCGTCGCCTGGACCCCTACGCCGCCGTAGCCGAAGTAATGCAGGAAAAAAATTCATTCTAATCGCAATGCATTACCTGCCGATAATGCAGCATGGTCAACCGCACTCATCACTTGGAGGAACCCGATAACATTCGGGCGGTCTTCCAGCGGCTTTGCCGAAATCAGGGGCGAATTCAGGTGCAATTCGGACTCCGTAAACAGAGTTTTCCTGTAATTGCCGAGGATCCAACCCAGATCAGCGTAGGCATCAGCAGCCTTGAACGGGATCAATGGGGGCTAAAAACCCAATCCCGCGTCCAATTCAATATCGAAGATCGCGGTCGAAAATTCGAAGCGATCACAGAACTGGAAGCCTTTGAATCGAGGCATGGCCTTGAATGCTGCCATTTCGGGATGCCACGGTTACTGAGCTGTCTGGATGAATGGTCACTCGCCGATTTCTCGCCGGATCGACCGCTTCCCTGCACCTATACCTGTAATCGCGTGGATATCCGTGACGGGCTAATTATCGCCTTCGGGAATGATGGTGTGCTATTGGCCACTCGAAATCCCAATGGGGCGAAGACGCAATCCCTCAGAATCAAATCAGAAACACTGCTCGAGTGCGTGCTGGATCGTGAAACCAAGGTGTTGCTGCCATGCATCGCGGATCACCTTGAAGATGGGTACTCGGGGCTGCGCTTGCAAGAAAATGCCGACGTCGAAACCATGAAGGTGTACCGCGCATGGCTTAGTGAAAAAATTTGGGCCCAGCAAGAACGGGATAAACAGGAATTCAGCAAGGAGGGGGTCCGTGCACTGCGCAAGGATGAAATTGCACCCCTTCGCCCCGGCCTACAGGCTCGACTGATCCTGGCACGCGATCCGCTGGTACTTGTAATCGCCGAGGGCGACGCCTTTCCAAATCGGATCACCGAATCGCTAGGACGAAAATTCGGAATAGCCGCCCTTGATTACGTTCAGGGCCAAGTCCGGCCAACCCTGGCAACGCTCGGAACGGGCGATTGGGGGGCGGTACGGCTCATCCTGGTCCACCAGCGCCTCCGCGTTGGCAGCGGCCTGGAGCTAACGCATCAACTGGTTGAGAACGAGGCCTGCCCGCTTCCAATTCTCGTGGCCGGGACCGAAGAGGATGTCACCCTTAAACGCAACCGCGCCATCGCCGCCGGTGCCGTGGATTTCATCTCTGTGGACCCCTTCCATGTGCTGCGGGTGATGAAGGCCATCGATGACACGCTGAAGATGTTCGCCTAGGTTGTTTTGCACGATGGTCTAGCTTATTTGTGATACGTCTTGCCCTTAAGGATCGAAAAGGCCCGGTAGAGCTGTTCGAGAAACATGACGCGACTCAAGTCGTGGGGAAAGGTCATGGGTGAAAGGCTCAAATGCTCGCGAATTTCTGCCTTGAGCCCTGAATCGAAGCCATGGCTAGAGCCTATGGCAAAAGCCAGACTCTCGCCCCGATCCATGCGCGCCCCAAGCCAAGCCGCGAATTCCTCAGAGCTGCGTCGCGGCCCTTCTGCGCTTAGCAGCACGGGACAACGGATACCCTCGAAACCAACCCGCAATCGCCGGGCTTCGTCCTGAAGTTGGCGCGCAGGCTCCCCTTTGCCTTCGGCTATTTCCTGAAAGTCCATTCGGGCGAAGGCTTTAAGGAAATCCAGGTAATGGCTCTCCAAAAGCCGAATGCCTTCCAGCTTTGGCTTTCCTATGGTTATGAGGCGAATGGGATACACTTTCTCCTAACGGCAGAAACTCAGACTAATCGAGAATGATTATGTCTTATCCAACAGGAGGCAGCATGTCTTTCACCCGCGCATGGATCCCGGCCATTGCCGGAATCGCACTCTTCATCGGCTGCGATAGCAAGCCAGCGGACAAGATACCCCTAACGGCTCCCACGGCCATCAAGGAACCCCACGAGGTGCTTAAACACCTTCAATACATGTCCGTTCGCAAGGACATGAAACACACCAGCCTGATCATTCCCGCCGATCCCGAAATCATTTACGGCTCGGCGTGGTGGTTCAACAAGCATGCGGGTGCACTGGGTATTGCCTATACCGAAGCGGAGATCAGCACCTTTGGTCTTGAGCCCTTAAATAAGTTGGGCTATGTGGGTACCGCCAGCAGCAAAGAACTGCAAGCAGCCCTCGACCAAGCCTCTGTCGCTGCCCAGTCTGCACCCAAAAAAGGGAAGGTCGAAGCCCCTGTCCTTCCCGCGAACTTGGCCCAGTATGACAAAGACAAGTTAGACGAACTGCCGGGCATGAAGTTCCCCGATGGTCGCCCCAATCCCGATTACACGACCGTTAAGGAAAATGCCACCCTGGTGCGCGCAGCCCTGGCTGGTGGTCTGTACCGAGTCATGCGTGGCGTTCCTGCTGAAGTTTGGCCTGATGTCACCGTCATGGAAGTAAAAATCAACCCGACCAACACCAAGGTGCAGGATGTCTACCTCGGCTACGGTGGCAAAAGCATCATGCAGGTGAGCGTCTTCCAGGAAGCTCCCGGCAAAAACTGGACTGTTTCCTACGTCTATTACAAAGTCGGCCTTAAGGCTCTGCAATCCACTGCGGCCAAGCTCAAGGAACAAGCCAAGTAGTTCCTAGTGCAATTGATCACGACTCAGCGCCAAAGCCTTGCCGCTTGCTGACTCAGCGATAGAGTTATCGCGTCAGGTGAGAGCCCCTGACTGGCGCCTGAGTGTCAGGTCCTATTCCAATCAATCCAACCTCAAGGAGTTGTTCAATGGCTGATATGGCCTTCAACCCGTTTGAAATGGCCCAGAAGCAGTTCGATGCCGTAGCTGAAAAGCTCGGCTTGGACCAGGGCGCCCGCGAATTTCTCCGCAGCCCCATGCGCGAGTATC
>JAUYES010000399.1 GCA_030691225.1 Holophaga sp.
CCACCGCTTCCCCATCGATGATTTCAAAGCTGGCTTCGAGGCCATGGGTTCTGGGCAAAGCGGAAAGGTTGTGCTGGACTGGGGCGTTAAGTAGCTTGATCAATCCCGTTGTAGCAAGAAGGCCCGCGTCTGCGGGCCTTCTTGCTACTTGAATGGCTGGGGCATGGGTATGGGTGGCAGGATTGCTTCCTTGGAAAACTCACCCGTGATGGCCAGGGTATCGCGGGCCAATTCATCGCCCCCGGGTTTTAGATCGGTGCCGAGGCACGCAAAGTGATAGGCCTCGAATTTGGTATTAAAACGCTGGGAAAGGGCGCCGCGCCGATCTCTTAACTCCTCGATGGGCATGGGAACGAAGGGGCGATACAGGAATGGATGACCCCAAGGCGTTTCAGGCACTAGATCCAGGTGGTCGGGCACCAAAGCCTGAAGGGTCCATGGGAATTCGCCGTGCTTAGTCTTGTAGCGCTCCAGGGCATCCATGATGCGTTTCATCGAGGCCCTAACCAGACGTTGTTTCTCTTGCATTTCCTGTTTGAGCGAGACCTGAATGATGAACAGGTCCTGCTGGGCCTGTTTTCCTGCGGCCGTTTCGGGATACCGCTGGGCAATGCGTTCCAACATGCTGCGAGCTTCCACCGGTTTTCCTGAATTGCTGAGGGCCCGGGCATCCTCCAGTAATTTCTGAGGAAGCCTGGGGTCTTCCGAATTGCAACCCACCAATAGGAAAAGGCAGGCGATAGGAGTAAGGAATCGTGGCCGGAGCATGGCCGAACAATAGCACCAACCGACGCTCTGATGAAGACCCGCTAGGATGGAAACTGGAGGATTGGCATTATGGAGCGAAGCTGGCTGATTGGAATTGTGGGGGGATCCGGCAGCGGCAAGACTTCCATCGCTCAGGAACTGATCCGCCGCCTTCAGGAGGATGGTGTCAATGTCCTGTTGCTGGATATGGATGCCTATTACGCACCGTTGGAGGTGGTTAAGCACCGTTTCGAGGGACGGGCCGTGAATTGGGATCACCCCCACGCCTTCGATCTCGAACTCATGGCCACCCATCTGGCCAGCCTTCGGAAGGGGCACTCCATCCGTAAGCCTATCTACGATTTTACGGTCTCGGACCGGGTGGGTTGGGAGGAGCCCATCCAACCCTCGCAAGTGGTGATCTTGGAGGGCCTTCTGATTTTTGCCCTGCCCGAATTGCGGGAACAGTTGGATGTAAAGATCTTTGTGGACACTGATTCCGATATTCGGATCCTCCGCCGCATTCAACGCGATACCAAGGAGCGGGGGCGCAGCGTGGATAGCGTCATCGATCAGTACCTCGATTCTGTTCGACCCATGCACCTGGAATTCGTCGAACCCAGCAAACGATGGGCCGATCTGATCGTGCCCACGGGCGTCGAGAACCAAAAAGCCATGGATATGATTACCCACTACAGCCTGGGATTACTTCAGCGTCCCGCTCTCGATCGGTAGTTTGGTGCGACTGCTGGCTACCCATTCCTCACATTTCGACCCTTCCACTGCCTGGGTAGGTGAAGAATCAACTCTTCGTGGCGAGACTCGCTTATTTCGGCAGCTTGCTGTTATCCGTCGCTCGCCCCACACCGGACGTTCCCACGATTTCACCCGCTTGGAATGTCCAGAATGGGTGCACATCATTGCCTTTACCAAGGAAAGGGAACTCCTTGTGGTGGAGCAGTTTCGCCACGGAATCGACCGCTCTACCCTTGAGGGCATCGGTGGCGTTTGCGATGAGGATGAAGCCCCGGAGGTGGCCGCTCGGCGCGAGTTGTTGGAGGAAACCGGGCACGAAAGCCAAGCGTGGGTTTCTCTGGGTTGGTGCACACCAAATCCCGCCGTCCAGGATAATCGCTGCCATTTCTTCCTCGCTCTGGATTGCCTTCCCACGGCCGCGCTGGACTTGGATCCCTCCGAGGAACTGCGCGTTTGGGCAGTGTCATGGGCGGAATGGGAAGAGAAAATACGGAGTGGCGAGATTCACCATGCACTGGTGCTGGCGGCGTTCTTTCGCTTGCGCATGTGGGAAGGCTGGGCGAATCTCAGGGAAAAGCTAGAGAGTCCCCAATGAGTTGTTTTCAGCATTCGATAAAGGCACTCCTTCTCGGAACGATTCTGGGTTTTCCCCTCCGTGCGGGATTTAGTGAAGAGTCTTCCCAACCCAGAGCCTTGCCTTCCTTGACACGCGAGGGCGGCCCTAATCCTTCCTACGGTGAAGAACTCCTGGCCCAAGCCAAGAATGTGCCGCTGGGAGAGCGAACCGGGTACTTTCGACGGTTGCGCAGGCAGCAACGAGAAATCAAAGCTCGCATTCAGGAGATGGAATTCAATCTCGACCGCTCCGAGAGTCTTGCCAAGGCTCTGGAGCGCGATGGCACTGGGCTCACCCCTCAAATGACAAGCCTAATTAAGGCCCAGGGTGAAGCCATAACGATGTATCGCACCATGGCCCGCACCATGGCTCAAGTGCGGCAAACCTTTGATTCCCAACAAATAGACGCTGATGATTTACAAACGGATCTCTATGCTGGATTGCAGTTTTCCAGCCTTTACCGAGACCCCGAAAAATCTACCTCCTTCTTCTCGACCTCCCGCCCCTTTGTGGCCCTGGATCTGCGCCAAACCCTGCGCTGGCCCGAGCGAGGTCAATGGGTGGAATTTTTTGGGACTCTGTCCTTCCAGTCCTCCTCCAAGGAAACCAGCGATGCGGTCGCTGTTATCACCACCAGCGGAAATTTTCGGGGTGAGATGGGCGCCGGGTGGATGCGATCCCTGACCGAAGGCTTGAGCTGGGGCTTTATCGGCAGCCTCGGCTTAGTTGGCTATAGCACCCCCGTGGTGGCAGCTGATCTACAGACATCAAACCGAGACGAGTTCCGAAACCGCACCCGCTTTGGCGTAACCTTGCGTCAGGAAGAAGGCGCTCTTCGTGGGAGTACCGCTGAGATCGCCTTCGTGCGCGACCCGCAATTTCTTCACCGAGACCGGCTCCTGGTCCGGGGCAAGGTGGTGCTCACCCAATTCGGATCGCAAGGCTCCAGCGGTGATTTCTTCATGGAAGGATTTGTCAGCAAAGGGCGGGCTGGGAGTGACGAGGCCGTCCTGCTACTGGGGATTCGACTTTCGACAATCTCGTTTCTACGTGGGTTGGGCGTTGGGAGAAATCGTTAATGCGTCCACGCAGTGTATTCACTATTCGGACCACAGAGGCTTCGTGCTAGCGTCTCAGGGCAGGGCTGATTCACAGTCCCGGTGCGGTTCTGGCCCTGGTCAATGTCAGGGTAGGGTCCTAAACTAGGCAGTTCGGGAGGACTTGATGGCCAGTGAATGTTCGTTCGATGTCGTTTCCAAGGTGGATATTGCCGAGGTCAAGAATGCCGTAGCACAGGCCATGAAGGAAATTGGCCAGCGCTACGATTTCAAGGATTCGGTCTCGGATATCGAACTAAAAGAAGACGCCGTGCTTCATTTGAAAAGCGATGACGAAATCAAGCTCAAGGCCGTCATCGACGTGCTCCAGTCCAAGCTGTTCAAGCGCGGTGTAAGCATCAAGAACCTGGAGTATGGCAAGGTCGAAGGCGCCACAAAGGGCACTGTGCGCCAAGAGGTTAAATTGCTCCAAGGCATCCCCGGGGAAAAAGCCAAGGGGCTTGTGAAGGTGCTCAAGGATGCCAAAGTTAAAGTGCAAGCGGCAATCCAAGGGGACCAACTTCGCGTATCCGGCAAAAACAAAGACGATCTCCAAGAAGCCATCGCTTTGCTGAAGAAAAACGACCAAGGCCTCGAGCTCCAGTTCACCAACTACCGGAACTAGCTACTTGTCCCGCCTGGATC
>JAUYES010000453.1 GCA_030691225.1 Holophaga sp.
CTGGTCTGGATGACGAAAACATCGGCTTCGCGCACATTTTCGTCGATCTTGACCTTGATATTTTCATTGGTAAAACGGGAAATGCGAGCCTTACCCAGCGGCATCCCGATATGCGCCGCAATGCCTGCAGCCAAGTCTGGATGGCTGGTCCCCGCGAACACCTTCATCTCGCCGAACATGACCACCCCCTGGAATGCAGTCTAACGGGCCGAGCTTCGGATTGCAGCGAACCGAGTCACACCCTTGGCCGAGATTAGACGCTCCCACCACCCTGTCGCTGAATTCGGGCACCGAGGCTCTGTAATTTCCGCTCAAGCCCCGCATAACCACGATCCAGATGATAAATACGATCCACCGTGGTCTGGCCCTCGGCTACTAACCCGGCAATTACCAAGGTAGCGCTAGCCCGCAGATCCGTGGCCATTACCGTACAGCCCTTGAGCGGGGAAGGTCCCGCAACGATGGCCGTATGACCTTCGATGCGAAGATTGGCACCGAGCCGTTCCAGTTCCATGGCGTGCTGGAAGCGATTTTCGAAAATCGTCTCCTTAATGACGCTAATGCCTGAGGCCTGGGTAAGCACCGCCATGACCTGGGCCTGAAGATCCGTGGGAAAACCTGGATAGGGCGAGGTCGCCACATCCTTGGCCCGCAGGCGCTGATTGGGCTCCCTTTGGATGCGCAACTGCATGCCATCCTGCCCCTGACGCTCCGTAAAGGCGCAGCCCAAGCGTTCAAGCAGATCGATCAACGAGCGCAGGTGATCGGGAATGACCCGATCCAGCACCACATCGCCCCCGGCAGCGCCCACCGCGCACAGAAAAGTGCCAGCCTCGATGCGATCGGGAATCACGGCATGGTCACAGCCATGCAGGGCAGTCACGCCGTGAATGGTCAGAATGGGGCTATCAATGCCTTCGATGCGGGCACCCATTCCCACCAACAGATTAGCCAAATCCGCAATTTCAGGCTCTTGTGCGGCGTTGCGCAAAACGGTGGTGCCCGTCGCCAACGCAGCCGCCATCATCAAGTTTTCCGTAGCGCCCACGCTGACCTTGTCGAAGGTGTGGTCAATGCCATGAAGCTTCCCGGCTGGAACATTGGCTTCCACGTACCCTTTGTCGATTGCAATCACTGCGCCCATGCGCTCCAACGCTTCCAGATGCATGTTCACAGGCCGAGCCCCGATGGCGCAGCCGCCAGGCAGGCTGACCGAAGCCCGCCCAAAGCGTGCGAGCAGTGGCCCCAAAACGAGAATGCTGGCTCGCATGGTCTTCACAAGTTCGTAGGGTGCTTGCAGGCCGTGGCTCTCTAAATCGTCGGCTCGAAGCGTTACGGCTAATTCAAAGCCATTTTCGTCCTTTTCGACCTCGGCCGAGCATCCGAGGGCTTGCAGCACCTTGACCATGGTGCGGATATCGGAGACGGCGGGAAGATGCCGCAAGGTGACGGCTTCGGAACTCAGCAGCACCGCCGCCAAACAAGGCAACGCCGCGTTCTTGGCCCCCGAAACTGCCACATGCCCGTGCAGGGCCACACCACCGTCAATGACTAACCGATCCATCACCACTCCGCATCCGAACTACCAGCTTACCGAGGCAACCCCAGGATCCGCCCCTTAAATGCACTCACAGGCAAGGCTCCCCAGGCCCGGGAATCCCGGCTTTCGGGACGATTATCGCCAAGCACTAAATAACCGTTCCCGGCTTCCCACGGCCCCCCGGATAGCTTTTCTAGATGCTCTACGTAGGGTTCTTCCAGCCGCTTTCCCAAGTAAAAAAGATCCCCTTCCCGCATATCCAGATTTTCGCCAGGGAGGGCCAGCACCCGCTTAATCGAAGCACCGTCCGGGCCTTCGACCAACCAAACTTGGCCCTGAGTCGGCAAGCTAGTCACCCAGGCCCGCACGACCCAGCATATTCCACCGTTATGGAGAGTGGGTTCCATACTGCGCCCATGCACCCGCACCGGATGCACGATCCCAAGGGGAGCCAGCGCCAAGCCTAGCGCTACAACTGGAACCCAAAATTTCATTACGATCATGCCCTAAGCGAAAGGCGCCGCCCCTGCCCATCCGTAAGCGAGACAGAAGCCAACCGGGCCGGTGCTGGCACCGTGGGGGCAAGTTCGACCAGGAGTTTTTGCGCTAGGGCCCTTGGGCCTTCCATGCCAAGGTCCGAGAGCAGACGCCCCTGCATCGGCGCGAGCAAACGATCCAAGGCGGTTTCCAAATCTCGAAAATCCATCACGACATCGAAAGAATCCAGACCCTGACGTTCGGTCAACACTTCTACCCGATAATCGTGGCCTTCCCAGGCGCCATCCGTGCGCTGAAACACCACGGAAAGAGGGCGCTCCACGGCAGCCTGGAAGCGGAATAGGGAGGAGGAAGCCGGACCGTTCATTCCCCGATTCTGACAGCGCGGTAAACTTACTTTTCTGCAATTTGGAGTTTCCATGCGTGATTTTTCGACCCAGAGTGCTCGTCCCAACGTGGAGCGCGAGGATCTAGACTTCGACGTGCTCTTTGTGGGCGGCGGCCCCGCCAATCTCACCTCGCTTTGGCGCTTGCTCGATCTCATCGAAGCTCACAACGCTCGCGAGGGCTCCAAAAAGCTCGAGGGTCTCACCATCGGTCTCATCGAGAAGGCCGATGAGATCGGCGACCACGCCTTTTCGGGAGCCGTGCTCGACCCCATCGCCCTAAAGGAACTTTGCCCCGAATTTCTTAAGCTTGGCTTCCCCACCGAAGGCGAGGTGACCCAGGAGCAGGTTTGGCTGCTGACCAGTGAACGAAGCGGCTTCGAGTTTCCCCTTCTGCCGCCCTTCCTGAATAACCATGGCAACCATATCGTTTCCCTCTCGCGCATGGTTCGTTGGATGGCGCAGCAAATTGAAACCCGCGAAATTCCCAGTGTGGATGTCATGCTGCTGCCCGGCTTCGCAGGCATCAAGGTGCTGTGGGAGGATGGCCGAGTGGCTGGCGTGCAGACCGCCGACAAGGGCGTGAACGGGGATGGAACGCCTCGGTCGAACTTTGAACCGGGCAACAACCTCCGCGCCAAGGTGACCGTCTTCGGAGAAGGCCCCCGCGGCCATTTGGCCCGCGAACTGGAATCTGTTCTTCATCTGCAAAAG
>JAUYES010000406.1 GCA_030691225.1 Holophaga sp.
AATCCAGGAATTCTTCGCGGTCGGGCATCGCTTCAGTAGTTGGGCAACTTCATGGCCTCGCGCACCTGATCCATGGTGGCCTTGGCGGTGATTCGGGCGCGATCACTGCCATCGCGCAAAATGGCGTTCAAACGGTCGGGATGGGCGAGGTTGTCCTCGATCTTTTGGCGCAGCGGTTCCACCCGCGCCGTGATGGCTTCGGCCAGCTTCTTCTTGCAATCGAAGCAGCCGATGCCCGCCCGAGGGCATTCTTCCTGCACCATTTTTACGGTGTCGGAATCCGAGAATAGTTTGTGGAAGGTGAAGACGTTGCAGACATCGGGGTTGCCCGGATCTAATTTTCGCACCCTGGCCGTATCGGAGAGCATCTGCCGCGTGCACTTGTGCAGGATTTGATCCGGCGTATCCCGCAGGTAGATGCCGTTGTCGTAGGTCTTAGACATCTTGCGGCCATCGAGACCCGGCACCTTGGGCACCTGAGTCAGCACGGCCTGGGGCTCGGGGAAAATCTCCGTGTCGTAGAGAAAATGGAAGCGCCGCCCGATTTCGCGGGTCAGTTCGAGGTGAAAAAGTTGATCCTCACCCACGGGCACCTTGTGGGCCTTGTAAATGAGAATGTCGGCGGCCTGCAGGATGGGATAGCCCAGGAAACCGTACGAGCCCAGGTCCGCTTCGCTGTTTTGTAGTTTTTCCTTGTAGGTGGGCACGCGCTCCACCCAACTAAGGGGCGTGATCATGCTGAAGAGCAGATGCAGTTCCGCGTGTTCCTTCACTTGGCTCTGAATGAATAGCGTGGCGCGTTCGGGATCGAGCCCAGCCGCCAAAAACGTGGCCGCCACTTCCTGAATAGCCGGGCCAATTTCGGCCGTCTTATCGAACTTCGAGGTCAGTGCGTGCCAATCCACGATCATGTAAAAGGCCTGGTACTGGTCCTGGAGCTTGACGAAATTTTCGATGGCCCCCACGAGATTGCCAAGATGAAGGGAACCGCTGGGCTGAACACCCGAAAGAACACGCTGCATGACTAGGCTCCGAGAATCAGACGGGCAATAGGTTCAAGCGCCCAGTATAGGAATAGTCGAACTGGCGTCAGGAAAAACCCAACAGCACCCGTGATCATTAGCAAAAACAGGATCGGCATTGTATAGGGGTGGTACCGGTAATAGTCGTAGCGGGGTAATACCCGATCTGGAAGCATTCCGCGCAAAACCCCCGCCCCGTCAAGCGGCCCCAAGGGCAGGATATTAAAAGCAGCGAGCAACACGTTCATGGTTACGAGCGCCCCACCGAGACTCAGCACAAGCATTTGGCCTGCCCCCAGATCGAGCCTGGCTAAGGCCACGGGCCCCTGAAAGGAATAATTGAGTAATGTCCATCGAGCACTAGGATCCTGAGCCACAAAGCGAATCGAAAGGCACATGATTGCTAGAACCAAAAAACTCAGCACCACGTTGGAAACTGGCCCCGCCAAAGAAACCAGGGCACCGCCAACCTTCATCCGAATGCGACGAGTCAATCGGCTTGGATTGAATGGCACCGGCTTAGCCCAGCCAATAAAGAATCCCCCAAGGAGCAGCCCCGCAAGAGGAAAAACCACGGTGCCAATAAGATCCACGTGGGCAATCGGGTTTAGCGTCATACGCCCCAGGCGAGCCGCTGTGTCATCGTCAAGCAAGTAGGCAGCTGTGGCGTGAGATGCCTCATGAACGCTGAGGCTGAATAGCAAAGCAACGTAGCTAACCAGGACAGTAGTGATCGAGATATTTTCAAACAAAACGACTCCAAACGAACCCTAAGGATACCCGACCAAGCCTTACACCTTCCCCCCCGCCTGCGCAGCAGGCAACCTCGGAGGGCCGAAGGCGCTCCGAGCTTCAGATCACGATCTTCTCGTGAACCAGATCCCCTTCCCGGAACCGGCTCCATCGCAGCGGTGTGCAATCGATGGTCTGGTAGCTTCCGGTAAGAATCAGCTCGGCTAGACAAATGCCGATGGCGGGGCTCTCCATGGCGCCGTGGCCGCTGTAGCCCACTTGCAGCAACAAGCCGGGATGCTCGTCGTGCCAACCAACAATCGCGTTGTGATCGGCGGAGCAGGTGTCGTAGAGGCTGGCCCAACCACTCTTGAGCTTACAGGTGGCCACATTGGGCATGCGTTCCTGCATGGGGAGGTTCACTTCTTCCACGTAGTAGTCGGGCTCAAAGGTTGTATCCAGGCTATCGGGCGCATCATGCTTGGCCTTACCGATCATCAAATTGCCAGCCTCGTTCTTGAAGTAAATGCCCTGGTCAATGATGGTGAGCGGGATGTCCTGCCAGCGGGGATCCGTATCGGGGAAGTCGGTGATGAACATCATGCGTTTCTGGCTGATGATGGGCATGAGATCGGATTCGGGGCAGCCGGAAGCGCGCAACAGATTATTGGTCCAGGGTCCTGTGCAAAGCGCCACGATGCCAGCTTCCACGTGCTCTTCGGCACCATTGGCGTTCCGCAGTTTGACTCCGGTGGCCCTTCCCGCTGAATCAAAGGTCACGGCCAGAACTTCTGTGTTCAGTTCCATTTTGGGCTTCGGCTCGAAGCCGAAAGCCCGCTCGAAGTACCCGACAGCAG
>JAUYES010000407.1 GCA_030691225.1 Holophaga sp.
CGCACCCTGGGCCTGGGCTACGCCAACCTCGGTTCCATGCTCATGCGCATGGGCATCCCCTACGACAGCGAAAGCGGATCCCAGTGGTGCGCCTCGCTCACGGCCATTCTCACGGGCGATGCCTACGCCGCCAGTGCTGAAATGGCGGGTGAATTAGGCACTTTCCCAGGCTTTGAACCCAATAAGGACGACATGCTGCGGGTGATCCGCAACCATCGTCGGGCCGCTTACAATGCTCCCGATTCCGAGTACGAAAACCTTTCCATCACGCCCCAGGGCCTCAAGGGCACGGGCGTGCCCAAGTCTTTGGTCGAGGCTTCCCGCGAAAGCTGGGACCGGGCGTTGGAACTCGGTGAGAAGCATGGCTTCCGCAATGCCCAAGTCACGGTGTTGGCGCCCACGGGCACCATTGGTCTGTTGATGGATTGCGACACCACGGGCGTGGAACCGGATTTCGCCCTGGTGAAGTTCAAGAAGCTGGCAGGTGGCGGCTACTTCAAGCTGGTGAACAGCGCCATTCCCGAAGCCATGATGCGGCTGGGCTACGATCCCGGCCAGATCAAGGACATCGAACGCTACGTTGTGGGTTGGCTGGATATCACTGACGAAACCCCCGGCATTTCCCGTAAGGATCTCTTGGCCAAGGGCTTCCCCGTGGAAGAGATCAACGGTTGGGAAGCCAAGCTGCCCACGGCCTTCGATCCCAGCTTCGTGGTTCCCGTAGAAAAGTTAAAGGTAGCTTTCGGTGAGGAAACCACAGCGATCTTCATGGACGCTTTGACCGGCACTATGACCGTGGAAGGCGCGCCCCACTTGAAGGACGAGCACATTCCCATTTTTGATTGCGCCAACAAATGCGGTCGCAAAGGCCAGCGCTACATCGCGCCCATGGGCCACATCCACATGATGGGCGCGGCTCAGCCGTTCCTTTCGGGCGCCATCAGTAAGACCATCAATCTGCCTGCGGAATACACCGTGGCGCAGGTGGGCGAGATCTACGAGCAGAGCTGGAAGCACATGATCAAGGCCGTGGCGCTCTACCGCGATGGCAGCAAAATGAGCCAGCCCCTGGCCACCAATCTCGATCTGCTCGATGGCCTGGAAACGCTGCTGGATGATGAAGCTCCCAAGGCCGAAAAGGTACAGGTGATCGCCCAGGCCATGACCCAGCAGGTGGTGCGCATCTACCGGCGCAAGCTCCCCAATCGGCGCGGCGGCTACACTCAGGCGGCGACCATCGGCGGCACCAAGCTCTATCTCCGCACTGGGGAATACGAAGACGGTACCCTTGGCGAAATCTTCCTGGATATTCACAAGGAAGGCGCTGCCTTCCGCGCGGTGCTCAACTGCTTCGCCATCGCGGTATCCATGGGCCTGCAGCACGGGGTGCCCCTGGAAGAATTCTGCGATGCCTTCCTCTTCACCCGCTTCGAGCCCAATGGCATGGTGCAAGGCAGCGATACGGTGAAGTTCAGCACGTCGCTCATTGATTTCGTGTTCCGGGAATTGGCCATCAGCTACCTGGGTCGCTTCGAATTGGCTCAGGTGGAGCCCGAACAACTCATGCATCTGGCAGGCGGACTCAAGCCCGAAAGCCAGGCGGCGGGCGCTCCCATTCAGAACGGAGGCATGACACCTCTTTTCCCTGAAGCCGAAGCACCCAGTGCTATTCCAGCTCCTGAACTCGTGCATGCCCATGCTCCTGCTGCCACGGCCAAGCAGCCCACTGTGGATGCCTACCGTTCCGCTCGGGAAAAGGGCTACACCGGCGATCCTTGCCCCGAGTGCGGGCACCTTACCCTGGTGCGCAATGGCGCCTGTCTCAAGTGCCAAACCTGTGGCGCCACCACTGGTTGCAGCTAACTTGAATCGCAAGGTCTTTCAGGGGCTGGTCCGAGAAGCGTTGGACCAACTCCCTGCGGAGTTCCTGCCCTACCTGGATAACGTGGAGATCCTTGTCGAAGATTGGGCTCCTCTCTCGCTCCTAAAGGAGATGGAGGTCCCCGACGACGAGGATCTCTACGGTGTGTACCTAGGCACACCGCTCACGGAACGATCCCACGATTCGCTGCAGCTTCCTGATCGAATCGTGCTCTACCAGTGTTCGCTGGAAGAGGACTTTCCCGATGCTGACGACCTGCGTCGGGAGATTGCCACCACCGTGCTTCACGAGATCGCCCATCACTTCGGGATCGACGAGAATCGGCTAGAGGAATTGGGCTGGGGCTGATACGGAACTAGCGGAGTTGGTGAGCTCTTCCGGGCCCAGTGCGCGAGGCCTGGCGCACGATGCGGATGCGCTTTGCCTTGCGACGAAAGGCCCGTTCGTAGGACTCCAGAGCCTTTTGGTAGGAGAGCCAAAGCTCGTTAAAGTCTTCGTCCATCAGCTTTGTTGGATCGGGAAGGCGTTTGCCGAGGAGATTGTCCAGGGGGGCTCCGCGTCGCTCCACCCCAATGATTCGGCTCCACCGTTGCCGTCGTTCAACCAGAAAGGCCATAGCCCACCTCCGGATGGTTGAAAAATACGGCAAAAAAATCAACCGGCAATTGGGAAAATACAAAAACGCTTGAACCGGTCCGTCCAATTAGGCTCGTTTGCCTGGCATCTTTTCTCCGACTTTCAGCAACCAGTACATCGCTTCGCGATCCGCGGACCAGGCGGGCCCTAGGTAGGCCATGGCGGCCATGGCCGTTTCGGGACTGGGGGTGTCACCCTCGGTGGGGACGGTTCTCGGCAGGCGGACCTTGCCGGTTAAGTAGCCTTCGATATGAGGGTTTTGGCGGCGGGCTTGGCCGAGGGTTTTCTGCGCCGTCTTCATTTGACCGGTGCGGTGCTGGGCTAGCAGGGTCATCCAGGTCCAGACGGGGCTGGGATCGGCCTCAAACGCCTTGAGGAGGGCTTGCAAGGCTTTCGTGTCGCCAAGGCAGGCGTAGCAGCGGGCAAGGTGATACCGGGCGCCCTGGGGGTCATCCTTGGTGAAGCGCAGCAAGGCCTCGAAATGGGACAGGGCTTCCTTGAGTTTTCCCGAACGTTCCAGGAGGCTGGCCAAGACCATGCGGGCATGCAGATAGGGCTGCGCCTCGGGGCGGTGCCACAAATCCCCCCGGTGGGTAGTGATGAAGGCCTCACCCAGTTCCAGCTCGGTACGGACAGCCAGTTCCATCAGCTGACGAGTTGCATCCTCGGCGTTTATGCTTTCGACGATGGCATCGATTTCCTGAACGCGCGTGTTCTCGGTCATTTCATACCTCAGAGAATCCACGATAACAAAAGAAGCCGCCGGTATCCCGGCGGCTTCGAGGCAGAAAACCCGATGCTACTTGATGGGCTTCATGGTTAGGGGATCGCGCAGGGGCAATTTGATCACGGGCAGCTTGGCGACTTCGCTCAGCTTGCCGGGGTGATCCTTCACGTCGCCCTCTTCGGCCTCGGCGATCTTACCCACCACCAGCAGCACCATCTTTTCGATGTCGAGGTATTTCTTGGCAACGCGTTGGACATCGTCTTTGGTGATGGCTTGAATTTTCTCACGGTAATTCGCGTAAAAATCCTCGGGCCAGCCCGTGAGCTGTTCGCTGGCGAAGAGGTTCACAATGGCCTGCTTGCTAGGGAAGCGGGCGGGGAATCCATCCATGATGCTGTCTTTGACCACCTGCAGTTCTTGATCGCTGATGGGTTCGGCTTTCATGCGGTTGATCTCCGCGAGGGCTAGGCGCATGGCGTAGGCCACCGAGCGGTTCTTGGTCTGCAGGCCGCAGGTCCAGTCGCCAGGCCAGTAAGCACCGGTGCCGAAGCCAGAGCCAATGCCATAAGTAAGACCTTCGTCGCTACGGATCTTCTTCATTAAGCGCGCGGTAAAGCCGCCGCCGCCGAGAATATCATTCATCACGACCGTGGCGTACCAATCGGGGTCAGTGCGACGCAGTCCTGGGACGGCGAATTGCACGGTGCTCTGGGGCACATCCTTTTCGCAAACAAAGATACCCGCCTTGCGGGTGAATTCCGGTGCGGGAGGCTTGGGGCTGATTTCGGCGCCCTTGACGGGCTTCAGTTCGCCAAGCGTCTTGTTCAGGGCGTCCAGGACGACCTTCTTGTCAAATTTGCCCGAAACAGCAATGACCATATTGGACGGGTGGAGCACGCGGGCGTGGAAGGCCTTAAGGTCTTCCCGGGTGATGGCCTTGATGCTGGCTTCCGTCACGGCGGCATTGGAAAAATGGTTCTCACCATTGAGCAGGTACCCCATCTGGTAGCCGGCGATGGAATTGGCGCTGTCATTGCGCTGATCCAGGCCCAGGCGAGTCTGTTTCTTGGCCAGATCCAGACGATCCTGGGCAAAGGCAGGCTGGGTCAGGACTTCCATGTAGAGTTCCAGTCCGGCCGAGAAATCCTTTTCGAGGATCTCCAGGAAGATGTTGCCGCTGGTGGAGCCAAAGCTGCTGCGGATCTGGGCGGCCAAGAACTCGATACGTTCATCCAGTTTCTCGGCGGGCGTCTTGTCCGTGCCGCCGGTGCGCATTTCATTTCCCAAAAGGACTGCGAGGCCCTCCTTGCCTTTGGGGTCAAGGTAGGATCCGCCACGCACCATGAGGTTGATGCGCACAAAGGGCTGGCCATTGGGATCTTGAGCGATGAAAACGGGGATACCGTTCTTGAGCTTGGTCTTGAAGTCCTTCACCTTAGGAGCCTGGAATGTCAGGGGCTTGTAGGTGAGCTTTTCGGGGCGATTGGCAATCTCCTGGGAGAATGCGCAACCGGCACCGAGGAGGAGGGATAGGGCGATTCGGCTGATCATTACTTGGCCTCCAACTTCTGGATGCGGGCGCGCAGCTTCTGCATCAGGAATTCGATCAAGGGCTTAACCTGGGGCGGAACCTTTTCGGCCTGGGCTTCCATCTGGCCGAGGCCTTCCTTCAGCTTGGCGATATCGGTTTCCTTTTCGAACTGAGCCAAGGCCATCTTAGCGTTGGAGCGGAACTGTTCGGGCAGCTTGGCGAGTTCCGGATCTTCGGGGCCCGCAGGTGCCGCCTTGCGGCGAAGCGTGAGGACGCTGCGGTTCTCCGGGGTGAAATATTTCTTGGCCACGCGTTGAACATCGTCCTTGGTGACCTTTTGCAGCATTTCGGGCCGTGTCAAAAAGTCCTTGTAGCTGCCTGCGCCCTCGGCCTCGGCCAATTGGGCGGCCAAGCCACCATTGCTCTCTAGACGGCGGTAGGAATTGGCCAAAACCTGGTTCTTGACCTTCTGGAGTTCCTGGTCGGTGATGCCGTCTTTCTGAATCTTCTCGATTTCAGCGTAGAGCATGGGCTCCACGTCTTCATTCTTCTTCTCCGGTGTGGGGGCGCCGATGACGAAGAACGACCCCGCGTATTTCTGGGTGCGGTTGAAGGCCTGGGCCATGGCAGCGGACTTTTGTTTCAGCACCAATTCCTTGTTCAGGCGACCGGATTGGCCGTTCAATACCGAGCCAAGGATATCCAAGGCGGCGGCATCCTGATGCACGCTGGGAACGCCCTTGTAGCTGGCGAAGACCATCGGTGTGCTTTCGGCTTCGGCATCCATGCGCTGTGGGGCGACCCGGGCAGGATCGGTGGTGAGGACTGCGGGCACGGTGTTCGTGCCGCGGGGAATGCGTCCGAAATAGCGCTCCATCATCTGAATGGCTTCATCGGTCTTGAAGTCGCCCACCAGGACGGTGGTCAGGTTGTTGGGGGCGTAGTAGGTGGCGAAGAAGCGTTCGGCCACTTCGCGATTCACCTGGGAGATATCGCTGGGCCAGCCGAGCACCGGCCAGCGATAGGGATGGGCCTCCCAGGTCATGGCGAAAAAGGCCTCCATGATCTTGCCGGTGGGGGTGGCGTCAACGCTCTGGCGGCGTTCTTCAAGGATGACATCGCGCTCGCTGTAGAACTCCCGAAACACAGCGTTCTTCAGGCGATCGGACTCCATCCAGGCCCACAGTTCCAGTTTGTTGGCGGGCACGGTAATGTGGTAGTAGGTGCGGTCATTACTGGTATTGGCGTTGAGCCCGGTGGCGCCAGCCTGTTTGTAGATCAAGTCCATTTCGTCCTTGACGATAATGGCGCGCTGCTCCTTGACCAGGGCGTCGAATTCCTTCAGCAACTGCTGGTGACGTTCGGAACGCACCTTGGGGTCTTGGATATCAGCGATCTCGCCCCGGCGCTGCTTCTCGCGCAGGATGGCGATCTCTTCGCGGATATTGGCCTGGACCTTGTCCTGAAGGCCATTCAATTCGGCATCGCGCTTGGCGTCCTTGGTGCCGATGGTGGTTGTTCCCTTGAACATCATGTGTTCGAAGAAATGAGCCATGCCGGTGGCACCCACGGCTTCGTTGGCGCTGCCCACTCGGGCCACCCAGCCAGCGGCGATGGTTGGCTCGTCATGCCGTTCTACCAGCAGGAGGCGCATGCCGTTCGAAAGGGTGTGTTCCTTAACGGGGACGGTTTGAGCCAGCAAGGGTGCCGCTGCGACCAGCGCGGCGAGAATCCCTCGGCCCGGGGTGATTGGCATAGTGCCTCCTATTGATGAATGGGAAAGAACGTGGTGCGGTCCGAAATGCCGGAAATCCGAAAAGAGATATGGCTAAGGGACCTGCGGCGAGTATATATCAAACGGCCCAGTGGGTCTCATTAAGAGCTGTTAAGGCATAGCGCATGGCGGGCAAGGGAAGACTCCATCGTATTTGGGTCGAGGGTCCGA
>JAUYES010000408.1 GCA_030691225.1 Holophaga sp.
TCGTCCGACTCCACTTTCACCTCTGGCCCTCAAACCTCGGCACCTGCTTTACGCATCGGGTTGAGATTCGAGGCCCCATGGCTTGGCTTCTTGCCATCACGTTAGGGAAGCGGCTCCGCGAAAGCCTTCCGATCGCCGCCCGGAAGCTCGCACAAATGGCGGCGAAATTCGATACATTACCTCTTCTGCCGCCCGAATCCCGTGATCCTGAGCCTCCTCAAACAGCGCTAGGCCCGAAAGATCCGAATGGGCAAAGTGCACTCCCAGGAAAGGTTGGCGGGAAAGCTCGAGCTCGGCGCTCCAAAGCAGACCCGGGCGGGGGCGGATCATCGCGTGGCCCCAACGCATAACATCCAACCGAGCGATTTTGGATTCGATATCGGGGTGGGCCTTCTTTAATTCGTTCACCACCAGAGCCGCACATGCCTGCCAATCCATGGCAGCAAGCTTGAGCCAGTCGGCCTTAGGATCCGGGCCCGCAAAGGCATGGTAATAGGTCCAGACCGTGGAACCGTGATCCTGCAGGCTCTGGTGGGTGGCTACCACGTATCCCAAGCCATTGCTTTGGCGGATGACGTTATCCCACGCCACGGGAAACCCGTGTTCAGAGGGTCGACTGCGGAGCGTAAGGTTGGCCACCAGCCAGGGTGTTGCCGGAAAGGCCTCGAAAAATGTTTTGCCTCTGGCTTTTTGTAGGGCTGGCATTACGCGCCCGGCCATCTGCACGGGGCCCGCGAATACGGCGCGTTGAGCCAGAAAACCCACCGGTCGGTTTTCCCGAATATTCCAAGCCATTATGCGAACGGTTCCATCGGGCTGAGGTTCCAACCGGGTCACGGCATGTCCGGTTCGGATTCGATTACTGCAGACCTTCTGCATGTGATGGATCAAGAATCCATTGCCTTCGGGCCACGTCAGCATTGGGCGACTTTCCTCACCGGGGCCTTGTTTACGAGCGGCAAAGTAGAAAATCCCAGCCCAGGCGCTGGTGGTTTCCAGCCGTGAGCCAAAATCATCGCGCACGGCGTAATCCAGCAACCACAGCAAACGCTCCGATGTGAAGCCACGCGCATCCAGCCAAGCCTTGAAGCTTAATAAATCCAGAGCCCGGACTTCAGGATCATCCGAACCCTTGGCTCGGGGCAAGGTGAAAGCCTTGCGGCCCTTGGCGTCTCGCCAAAGCGTCCAATAATCAATTTCCTTGAAGAAGGCACTGTATTGTCGGACGTCTTCCAAGCTTTCTCCGGCATGCAGGTAGAGGCCTTCCCACCATTGGCCGTGGAAGAAAATTCGTTCATCAGGACTTCGCACTAGATACTGTTCGGCGAAGATGGGCTCTCCTGCTGAGTCATAGCCTTCGATAACGCCCGCTTCATCCAGCAGTTTCACCAAATTTGTCAGTTCCTTGGTGGGGGAGGGCACATAGTGGGCCGCCAAGGGGTAGGCGCTCACGCCATTGCGACCGCTGCGAGAGGTGCCTCCCACCCCGGATTCCAATTCCAACAAGAGGTAATTGTGGAAGCCTACACCCTCGAAATGCCTGGCCGTGGAAAGCCCCGCAACGCCACCTCCGACGATGATCACTCCGATGGGTTCGTAGCTCTCAGGTTGCGGCAGAGCGCCGTCCCGAACGAAATGCCCCATCTCCATCGAGGTTCCCAATAACTCGCCGCCAAAGGGGAATTTGTGCAGTCGCTTGCAGGCTAACCCAGCGAAGGGCAGCGCGGCAGCGGCAGAGAGGAGGGTTCGTCGTTTCATGGGCGGGAAAAAATTGGATTCACCACAGAGGACACAAAGAGCACAGAGAAAAAGGAGGACACAGAGAAAAAATGGAAAGGCACAAAGGATCAAAAAGGGTGTTAAGGGGTGGCGGGCGTTGGTTTAAAAAAATAGATGCGATTGACATGCGGGTATTGGTATTCCCTCCGTGTCTTTCTTTTTACCTTTGTGCCTTTCCCTTTTTTGTCCTTCTCTGTGCTCTTTGTGTTCTCTGTGGTGAACTTTTTTTACGACCACCGTTTCCATTCCCGAGTGTACAGATGCACCAGGACTTGGTTATCGAGGCGGTTGATCTCGGTGGGCACGCGGTCCATGTCTTTGGGAAAGGCGAACATGGCCACCATGGCGTCATCCGAGAGAAAGCGCAGATCCGGCAGCGTCTGCTGCGGAATATCGAAGGGCTGCTGACTGGCTAGGATAAATCCCCACACCGAGAAACTGGGCACTGCCAGGTGGTAGGGCCGAGTCTTTAAGCCTGCAGCTTCCATGGTGGCGTTGATGCACCAGAAGGATTTGCGCGCCATGAGGGGCGAAGTGCTTTGCACGCTGATGGTTGCGCCCGGTGCAAGGCGCTGTTTCAACAATTTGTAAAAGCGAGTGGTGTAGAGCTTCCCAAGTGCATAAGCATTGGGATCGGGGAAATCCACGATAACCACATCGAAGGGTGCCTCGCTGCGATCATCGGCAATCCACATCATGGCATCGGCATTTACGACCTTGACCCTGGGGTCCGCCAGGGCAAAACCATTGAGTTCCCGCATCAAGGGCATCTTTGTGGCCATATCGGTCATGACTGGATCGAGGTCCACCAGAACCACGTGTTCCACGTTGGAGTGTTTCAGGATTTCCCGCACCGCCAATCCATCGCCGCCGC
>JAUYES010000411.1 GCA_030691225.1 Holophaga sp.
TGATGATGCTGAGATTGGAAAGACCCGAAAAGTTATCGCAGAGAAATTCGTTGGCAGATTGATCGCGTTTGGGCACGGAAATACCGTAGCCGTTGTCCTGTACCACAAAGACCACCGGCAATTTTTCTTTGTCGGCACCGATGATGGCCTCGTAGCAGTAGCCTTCCGAAAGGCTGGATTCGCCTTGACTGCTGAAGACGACGGCATCGCTTTGGTAATACTTCGTTGCGCGCGCTAAGCCTGCAGCGTGCTGAACATGATTGCCGGTAAGGCTGGAAACATTCTGAATGCCAATTTCGGGCTTGGCAAAATGGTTGGACATATGCCGCCCACCCGAAGCCACATCATCTCGTTTGGAAATTCCATTGAGGAGAATCTCTAAGGGCGTGAGGCCCGCCGCAAGGCAGGTGAGCATGTCGCGATAGTAGGGAAAGAGGTAATCCTTTCCTGCCCGGAAACTAAGGCCAAGCGCTAACTGGATGCCATCGTGCCCGGCAAAAGGCGCATGGTACGACCAACCCAGGGCCTGCTTAAGGTAGTTGGGCGCCTTGTCATCCAGCACACGACCCATCTGCATCAGGCCATACCACCGCTTGATTTCATTGCTATCGGGATTGGTTTTCACAGACACAGTCCTATCGAGAATCAGCGTTTCCAAATCTAGCCTCCGGGATTTTGATGCACGCAAGGGGTAGGAGCGTTCACCAAGATTTTGTAATGTCGGCCTCATCTTCGGGATTCATAATCAGAAGATTCCACACAATAGGCAATTCCCTTGGGGTGCAAATTTCTCGACAGCGCAGAAGTGCGAGATGAGCGCGCTTGAGGCCGAATTTAAGCGTGAGGTCATCACGATCCGTTCGATGCAGCGGGTTCCAGAGGGTTGCCCCCATGGGCACTGGGCCGAGCTTACTCTGGATCCGCTCCAAGAGGATTTGAGCACCTTCCTGGGTGGTGTGTGGCAGCAGCAGTAAAAAGGATTCGTGCCCCATGTCGACGAGCAGATCTTCACCGCGAAGGGCCTCGGAAACCTCGCGCAGATTCTTTTGCGAGTCCTGAGTCAAGGGGAGGGTCCATTGCACTAAGGTGATGGATTCACCCCGTCGCCGGGCCAGAAAAAGATTGGCTTTAAGCCAGATATCCAAGTAGTGGAGGTTGGGCAACCGCGAGGCGGGTGCTTCCAAGGCACTGTCCTCCACAATCGCCGTGGTCAGATCCAAGGCGTCCCGGGTCATTCGCAGTTCGTGCTTGAGCTGTTCGACTTCCAGGGTCTTGCCAAAGAGGTTTGCGAGGGCTTTCACCATGGCTACTTCGGCGTGACTAAAGGCCTTTGACTTATGGGAGGTGACCGAAAGAACGCCGATAATTCGTCCAGATTGGCAGAGCCCTGCGCCCAAATAGGCCTTGATGCCTTGTTCACGCACGGCGCGATGATCTTTCCACGTGGGACAGGTGGCGGCATCGCGAATCATGAGCGTGCGACCTGGGTGTTCTAGCACATGTGGGCAAAAGCTATAGGTGGGTTCGTGAATGGCCAGATCCGGTTCAATGCCAGGGGCGGTGGCCCACCAGAAGGCTTCCCAACCTAGGTCGGTGAGCCGACTCATCACCGCGTGATCGACCCCCAGTTCTTGCACCATGAGCGCGAGGCCATGGTCAAAGAGACGAGTGGGGTCAGGAAAGGAATGATCGACCAACTCGCCAAGGGCATGGAGATGGCTACGAGGTCCGCCGGCCTTCCGGACCCGAGCGCGGCGGTAGTTCGGCTTGACATGGTTCTCGGCCATCAGACGTCTCGATTGCTGGATTGAAATATACCCCTTCCCGAGAGGTTCGATAGTGCTCGATGAAGGTTGTTCAATAGCTGATCACCCGAATCTGGGGATCGACCTGATCCTGCAAAAGTCCTTCGATATAGCTAAGGGTTCCACCCTGAGCGCTTGGGCAGGATCCACAGGCTCCGTGATAGCTGATCTGGAGGGTCGTGCCATCGAAATCGATGACTTCCACGCCGCCGCCGTCACCGGCGAGGCCTGGACGAATCTGCTGGTCCAGGACCGCGTTGATCTGAAGAAGCTTTTCGTCGGTGCTGCCCGAGGGCAGACCCGGTGTGGAGGCGCCCACCTCTTCTTCGGTGTTGTGCTCCTCGACCACTTCACAAACCGCGTCGATTAGATCGCTCCATTCGGCGCTGGGCTCTTTGTTTACCGTGACGAAACGATCCATATAGAAAACCGAGGTCACTTTCCCCAAGGCAAAAAGGGCCGAGCCCAGGGGGTCACCGACTGCTGCCGCAAAATCCCGGAAGGAGCGCACGCCCGATTTCAGGATGGGCCGCTGGAGAATGAACTTCAGCGCATCGGGATTGGGTGTGGGCTCAATGTTGATGACCTTGGGCATCGGCAGACCTCAGATTTTCAAAGTTTACCATTCTTGTCGGGTTTGATCACGAGCAATTCCCCTCATACTCGATGAATGAATACGGCTGGCCTTGTCCTAGTTACCGGTGCCACGGGTTACATCGGTGGGCGGCTGGTGCCACAACTCCTGCGGGCGGGCCATGGGGTTCGATGTTTGGCGCGCAATCCCGACCGTTTGGCGGACCGCGCGTGGCCCGGCGTTGAGCTGGTGCGTGGGGATGCTTCCGATCCGTCCTCTCTCGTGACAGCACTCGAAGGTGTGAGTCAGGCGTACTACTTGATCCATGCCATGGGGGACATGTCCGAGGATTTTCGGAAAAAGGATCTCGAGCAAGCTCGGATCTTTGCCACCGCCTGTGCGCAGGCCAAGGTGAACCGCATTATTTACCTGGGCGGTCTAGGTGATACCCAGGGTCTACGCAGCCATCATTTGGCCAGCCGCCAAGAGGTGGGCGAAGCGCTGACTTCCGCTGGAGTCCCGGTGCTGGAGTTTCGTGCGGCGGTCATTGTGGGCAGTGGCAGCGCCAGCTTCGAAATGATTCGCTACCTCACAGAACGGCTGCCGATCATGGTGACTCCCAAATGGGTGCATACCCGCTGTCAGCCCATTGGGATTCGCGATGTGTTGGACTACTTGGTAGAGGCTCAGGAGCATCCCGAGGTCACAGGTATTGTCGAGATCGGTGGCCAGGACGTTGTGAGTTATCGGGACATGATGAGGACCTTTGCGGAAGTTCGGGGATTGCGCCGATTCATCATCCCAGTGCCAGTTCTTACCCCCAGGCTTAGCAGCCTGTGGGTGGACCTGATCACGCCCATTCCCAAGAGTTTGGCTCGGCCGCTCATCGAAGGGGTGGCCACTGAGGTCGTGGTTCGCGATGCGAAGGCTCTTCAGCTCTTTCGCGTGCGCCCCTCGGGCTATCGGGAGGCGGTGGAATTGGCGCTGCGGCGTTTGACGGAAGATGCCGTGGAGACCACCTGGGCTTCGAGCCTTGCCAGCCTGCCTCCAGGCATTCCCGAAGGCCAAGCTTTGGGTTCGCAGGAAGGCTTGCTGCTCGAGCGTCATCGCATGGAAGTGCAGGCCTCTCCAATGGCGGTCTTTCGCGCCTTTTGTGCCATTGGGGGTGAAGCTGGGTGGCCCACGGGGAACCTCCTTTGGCAGGTTCGCGGCCTTTTGGATCGCCTTTGCGGTGGTGTAGGGATGCGGCGGGGGCGGCGCCATCCCAGGGAATTGCGGGTAGGGGATCCCGTGGACTTTTGGCGGGTGGAGGCCTTGGAAGCCGACCATCTGTTGCGTCTGCGCGCCGAAATGAAGCTGCCGGGGCACGCTTGGCTGCAATTCGAAGTAATCGCAAGTGGGTCGGGTTCGCGCCTGGAACAGACAGCCTACTTTGAACCCCGAGGTCTGTTTGGTTTGCTCTATTGGTACGCCGCGTTGCCCTTCCACCGTTTCATCTTTCCGGGAATGATTCGAGGCCTAAAGCGGGCGGCAGAAAAGCGTGAGGAATCGTGACCTTATCCCGGTATCCGGTGCGTTCGACGCTGCTCTCTTTGAGCGAGAATCAATCCGGAGGCTTGGATGTTTGAAGCTCAACGTGAAGCGTGTGTGGCCGCCGCCCTGGCGGGTGGTCGAGTCTTGGTTCCCTTTTTTCGAAAGCTTGAACCCGGCGCCATCATCGAAAAATCGAAAAACGATTACGTGAGTGAGGCGGATCGCGCCTCCGAGGCGGCCATTAAGGCCGAACTGGATCGGCGCTTCCCTCAGTATTCCTTTCTCGGCGAAGAAACGGGCGCCTCGGGCGATAGCAGCCGAGTCTGGATTGTGGACCCACTGGATGGCACCTTGAACTTTGTGCAGGGCTTTCCCCATTGGTGCGTTTCCGTGGCGCTCTGGGACGCTCAGGGCCCCGTGGTGGGCTGTGTTTGGGATCCTCTGCGGCAGGATCTTTTCTTGGCCACCCGGGGCGAAGGTGCTACCTGGAACGGTCAGCGCATGGCCATATCGACCCAATCCGGTTTGGATGGTGCTTTCTTGGCCACAGGTTTCGCCTATCAGTTGGGCGAGCGCTTCAAGGCCTATAGCCGGGCCTTGGACGCCATCTTCTATCGCGCCAAGGGGATTCGGCGGGCGGGCAGTGCAGCGCTTGATTTGGCCCACGTTGCGGCTGGCATCTACGACGGGTTTTTTGAAATGGGTTTGCAGAAGTGGGATATGGCCGCAGGTGTTTTGCTGGTCCAGGAAGCGGGGGGGCTTATTTCGGATTGGGAAGGCGGAGAAGGCTGGTTTGAGAGCGGCAATGTGCTTGCCGGGAATCTATGGGTGCAGCAAGAGTTGACGGATGCGGTCAAGGGTTGACGGGCTTTTCAATACGCTCAAAGCGATAAGCCATAATAAAGAAAACCTGTGTTTGGAGCCGCGATGGCGCTGCATTCCGAAGTGTCGATTTCGCCCTGCGCCCCATTGGCCCTTGAACGCTTCACCGAACATCAAAGGGTTTGATTATGGAACTTGAGAATCCGAACCCCTCCCATCGGATCGCCCTTTTTCAGAAAAAGGAAATCCGGCGCACCCTGCACAACGGCGAATGGTGGTTTGTCATCACGGATGTGATCGCCGCGTTGACGGATTCGGTGAATCCGTCCGACTACCTCAAGAAGCTCCGGAAGCGTGACTCCTCGCTCTCGGAGGCCTTCCAAGGGGGGGGACAGTTTGTCCCCCCCCCTTGGACTGGTGTTCGATACGCCCGGGGGGCCGCAGACATTCCAATGCTGGCACACGGAAGGCCTCTTCCGACTGATCCAGTCCATCCCAAGTCCCAAGGCCGAGCCCTTCAAACGCTGGCTGGCGCGGGTTGGCTATGAGCGCATTCAGGAAATTGAGGATCCCGAACTTGGCTCCAAGCGCACCCGGGCCATTTACAAGGCCAAAGGTTACTCGGATGACTGGATCGAAAAGCGAATGCGTGCCATTGCCATTCGGGACGAGTTTACGGATGAGTGGAAGAAGCGCGGTGTGAAAGAACAGCGCGAATACGCCATCCTCACCGCCGAGATCTCCCAGGCCACCTTCGGCCTGACGCCCAGCCAATTCACGGCGCTGAAGGGCCTGGGGCGCGAAAACCTGCGGGACCACATGAACGACCTGGAGTTGATCTTTTCCATGCTGGGTGAGGCCGCCACCACTGAGATTGCCCGCAATATCGATGCCCAGGGCTTTCCTGAGAACAAACAAGCCGCCCACGATGGTGGCAGCGTGGCCGGGAACGCCCGCAAAGAACTAGAAAAGAAGAGCGGGCGGAAAGTGGTCACTAGTGAGAACTTTCTGTCACTGACCCAGTCGGAGAAGAAAGCCAAGACTCTTGAAGACGGGGAGCCCGCGGTGGCGCCCAAAAAACTGCGCAGCAGGGAGGCCTGAAGATGCCACGAATCCTGCCTCTTTTTTCTTTTATCGGTGTCTATCGGTGTTCATCGGTGGCCAAACCGTTTTCTCTGCCGGAGAAGAGCCAAGATGAAAAGAATCAAAATGGTCCCACCGCATTTTTTCATTTTTCCCCTTAATCCCCTTCATCCTGGCAAACCTTCTTTCTGTTTTTAGCCAGGATGAAGGGCCTTGATTCTGGCTTGGAGACCGAAACGGAGCAAAGCCGCAAACCAGGATTTCTTGTACCCCTTCCCGTCATCTGCTCCCTAGACCCTTATTGCCACTACGGTCATGTCGTCTGCTCGTCCTGATCTGCCAGCTTCATCGAGGATCGAAGCCGGAAACTCGGAGAAATGCGTGGCTGATGCTTTGCTCTGTAGCTTCCTTAGCATCGGGAGGCTAAGAGGGGTCCATGCCCCATCGGACATCAAGAGCAAGATGTCTCCCTGACTAATCCTGAAATGCAAACGATCATGGACGCGGTGTGTGAGGGTTTCTAGGGAAAAGTGAAGCGGAACTAGGCCGCTAAATAGAAAAAATATTCGCCACCGATGAACACCGATGGACACCGATAAAAGCAAGCTATGGCGGGTCTTTGGTTGCTTCGTTGTCTTGAATTT
>JAUYES010000417.1 GCA_030691225.1 Holophaga sp.
TTTCCCGCCGGGGCCTTTGCCCTCGGCACTCCCGTCGCCATGCTGGCCTTTCACATCCTGGATGTCTCGGCGGTGATGGTCATCGCGGGGTGTCTATTGGCCTTCTTGCGACGGCTAAAGGATGAAGGCGAACAGGCCACCCAGCGCTTCGGCCTGGATTTACTGCCTCTGCTGCTCCTGGTCGCAGTTTCCCTCACAGGCCTGCTGTTGACGGCCTCTGTGCGCTTTCTCGATGGAAGGAACTACGGCACCCTTGCCTTCCTTCATGAGATGACCGTCATTCTGCTGCTGCTCTCGCTGCCCTTTGGAAAGCTGTTCCACATCGTCCAGCGCCCCGCGCAGGCAGGTGCGACCCTCTATCGCGAGGAGGGCGAAATGGAGGGCCTTCGCCCCTGTGCCACCTGTGGGCAGGCCTACATCCGTCCCAACCAGCGGAAGGATCTTGAACGGCTTTGGAACGAACTGGATTTGAAAGGTGCGGTCCATTCGAATGGGGTTCATCACCTCGATCTCTGCCCACCCTGTCGGAGGCGAACGCTCATGAAGGCTCACAGCCACAGGCTTCACGGTGCGTTTGATCCCTTTGCGGAGATCCCCCTTCCCACCGAACCCATAGATGATCCTGTCTCGCTGAGGAGTTGACCATGGCACGCACGCCCCAGACGCTCTCGGAACTCCGCAAGCAGTTCGGTCCCCATTTGAACCTGGCGCCTCCCGGAGGATGGACGGCGGATCCCGAACCCGACCGGGTCGTGAAGACCCACTGCTGCTTCTGTGGGCAGCAGTGCGGGATCAAGCTCAAGGTGAAGGACAACAAGGTCATCGGCTTCGACCCCTGGGAAGACTTTCCCTTCAACCAGGGGAAGCTCTGCCCCAAGGGGGTGAAGCGCTACCTCCAGGGCAATCATCCCGATCGGCTGGTATCCGCAATGAAACGCACCGAAGCCGGGTTCGTACCCATGGACCTCGAAGAGGCTATGGCTCGCACCACCGCGGAAATTCAGCGGATTCAGGCTGCCCACGGCAAAGATTCCTTTGCGGTCCTCTCGGGCGTTTCCCTCACCAACGAAAAGAGCTACCTCGCCGGGAAATTTGCCCGTCTGGGGCTTCAGACCAAGAACCTGGACTACAACGGGCGCCTTTGCATGGTGAGCGCCGGGGCTGGAAACAAGAAGGCCTTCGGCCTCGATCGCGCCGCGAATAGTTGGGCCGATATCGAGGGCGCCGAAGTCATCTGGGTTGCGGGATCCAACGTCGCCGAATGCAGCCCCATTACGACCGACTACATCTGGCGGGCCCGGGACAAGGGGGCGAAACTCATCGTTGTCGACCCGCGCATCACGCCCCTGGCTCGAACCGCAGACCTTGTGCTGCCACTCAAACCGGGCACGGACTCGGCCCTCACCAATGGCATCCTGCACCTGCTTCACAAGTGGAACCTCATCGACTGGGATTTTGTGAATGCCCATACGAATGGTTTCGAGGCCGCCCTGGAGGTCGTGAAGGACTGCACGCCCGAGTGGACCTCGGCCACCACAGGCATTCCCGTTTCGGCCATCGAGAAGGCCGCTCGGATGT
>JAUYES010000420.1 GCA_030691225.1 Holophaga sp.
GAACCGAGAAATTGGCCACCGGGCAGGCAAAGACCACACCAGCATTGTGGCTAATTCACCTGTTCCATCGCAGCTGCATGGATCCAACTCCGCTCCGCCGGTAGACTGATGGATTGGATCAATGAAGCGTCAGGGACCCAAACCTCCTGCGCTTCCCATTTTTTATTCGGGATTTTGCATGCGCGATATGGATAAGGCTTTCGATTTCAGGACCGCCCAGACCCGGTGGTATGAGACCTGGGAAACCTCGAAGATCTTCGAGGCCCAGCCCAAGAGCGACAAGAAACCCTGGTCCATCGTGATCCCGCCGCCCAATATCACGGGCAATCTGCACATGGGCCATGCGCTGGTCTTCACCCTGCACGATGTGCTCACCCGCTTCAAACGGGCCCAGGGCTTTGACGCCCTTTGGGTACCTGGCGTGGATCATGCGGGCATTGCCACCCAAATGGTGGTAGAGCGCCAGCTCAAGGCCGAAACCGGCAAGACCCGCCATGACCTGACCCGGGAGGAATTCCTGGCAAAGCTCTGGAGCTGGAAGGATCAGAACCAGGGGGACATCGAGAATCAGCTCCGCCGCATGGGTGCCAGTGTGGATTGGAGCCGCAAACGCTTCACCATGGATCCCGATCTCAACAAGGCCGTGCGCAAGGTCTTCGTGGAAGCCTACAAGGAGGGTCGCATCTACAAGGGCCCCCGCATGATCCAGTGGGATCCCGCCAGTCAGACGGCGCTGTCGGATCTCGAAGTGAAATACGTGGAGAAGCAGGGCAAGCTCTGGCATCTGCGCTACCCCTTCGCCGATGGCAGCGGCTACCTGGTGGTGGCCACCACGCGGCCCGAAACCATGCTCGGCGATACCGGCGTGGCCGTGCATCCCGAGGACCAGCGCTACCAGCATCTCCTTGGAAAGAGCATCAAGCTGCCCCTGACCAACCGCGAGATCCCCGTGGTGGCCGATGCCTTCGTGGATCCCAAATTCGGCACGGGCTGTGTAAAGCTCACGCCCGCCCATGATCCCAACGACCACGCCGCGGGCAAGCGCCTGGACCTGAAGAGCATCACCGTCATTGGCTTCGATGCCAAGATGACCCTGGCTGCGGGTGATAAATACGCGGGCATGGATCGCTTCGAATGCCGCAAGGCCGTACTGGCGGATCTGGAAGAACTGGACCTCATCGAAAAGATCGAAGACTACACCCACCAAGTTTCGGTTTCCGATCGCAGCGGCGCCGTGCTTGAACCACTGGTTTCCACTCAGTGGTTCATGGATGTAAAGGATGCCGCGCAATCCAGCCTGGAGGCCGTGCGCACGGGCATGATCCGCTTCACCCCCCAGCATTGGGAAAACGTTTGGGAACACTGGCTCACCAACATCCAGGACTGGTGCATCAGCCGCCAGTTGGTGTGGGGCCACCGCATTCCCGCCTATACCTGCAACAACTGCAATCACCTGGCCGTGGAAATCGACCAACCCGCCATGTGCCCCCATTGCGGGAACATCGCCTTCACCCAGGACCCCGACACTCTGGACACGTGGTTTTCATCCGCCCTATGGCCCTTCAGCGTCTTCGGGTGGCCCGAAGAGACCGAAGATCTCAAGCGCTACTACCCCACCGATGTGCTCATCACCGGCTATGACATCCTGTTCTTCTGGGTGGCGCGCATGGTCATGGCGGGCCTCACCCAAACCGAGGATGTGCCTTTCCGCCAGGTCTATTTCAACGCCCTGGTGCGCGATGCCCACGGCCAGAAGATGTCCAAGACCAAGGGCAATGTGGTGGATCCCATCCTCACCATGGAGGAGTTTGGCACCGATGCGCTGCGCTTCTCCTTGGCCATCATGGCCGCGCCAGGTACCGATATTTCGCTCTCCGATAGCCGCCTGGAAGACTCGCGGAACTTCTGCAACAAGCTCTGGAATGCCGCCCGTTTCGTGCAAATGAACCTCACGGATGACGTAACCCTGGAGATCGCACCAGAACTGGGC
>JAUYES010000423.1 GCA_030691225.1 Holophaga sp.
CGAACCACACGCGGATCGAACCACGCACTTTCCAGCAACACTCGCTTTGTTTCAGTCGTCACCTTGGTGGCATCGCCCCCCATGACGCCCGCCAAGGCAATGGGAACTGCCTCGTCGGCAATGACCAAGTCTTCGCCTGTCAACTTCCTATCGACGCCATCCAAGGTCCGCAGAGTCTCTCCAGCCCTGCCCCAGCGCACCACCAGCGCACCGTTCAGAGTGTCGGCATCAAAGGCGTGGGTGGGATGACCGTAGCGATGAAGCAGCTCATTCGAGGCATCAACCGCAGGCATCTGTTTGGCGGTGGAGCCCATGGACGAAAGAAAAGAAACCACGTCTCCGGGTGTGCTCGCAGATACGCCAAGCTCGAGAATCGCGGTGCAATAAACCGGGCAGGCATCCGCCTCCAATCGCACCGGAAAGAGTGGCGCGCCTTCTTCCAAAATCCGATGCGGGATTGGCAAAAGCTCTCTTTCACATTTAGCCGCGATGTCCCTAGCCATGCCGCGCTGGGATAGGACGTCCCCGCGATTGGCGGTGACATCAACCTCTAAAACGGTTTGGTCGTCTTTCGTTTCCACGCCATCCACGGGGAAGCCCAGAGAGGCCAGCAACTCGCATAGCTCAACATTGCCCATTGCAGCAATGGTCGGGAGTTCCGCATTCAGCGCGCGTCGTTCGAGAAGCATCAGTCAAGCCCTCCCATGGCCTTGAGAAAGCGCTGGTCATTTTCGAAGAAGAGCCGGAGATCGGGGGTTTGGCTCACCATCATTGCGGTGCGTTCGACACCCATGCCAAAGGCGAAACCACTCCAAATGGTGGGATCGATGCCAGCGTATTTGAGCACATTGGGATGCACGAGACCTGCCCCCAGGATTTCTACCCAGCCGCTGCCCTTGCAAACGCGGCAACCACTGCCACCACATAGTGGACAGCGCACATCCACTTCGCATCCTGGCTCGACAAAGGGGAAATAGGAAGGACGGAAGCGCACATCGGCCGCAGGTCCAAACAACGCTTTCATCGCGTAGGACAAGGTGCCCTTCAAGTGATGCATACCAATGCCGTGCCCCACCAGCATGCCTTCCACTTGGTGAAACATGGGGCTGTGCGTAGGGTCGATTTCGTCTTTGCGATAGACGCGACCTGGCGCGAGAAAGCGGATGCCACCAAGTTTCTCGATGTCCGGAGCAATGCGCTGAAGAACACGCACTTGCACTGGGCTGGTGTGGGTTCGCAAAAGCTTGCCTTGGTGTGCAGAGAAATAAAAGGTATCGGCGCTACCACGGGCAGGATGGTCTTCAGGGATGTTGAGACCATCGAAGTTGTTAGCTTCGGTTTCGGTCTCTGGTCCTTCTTCAACGTGGTATCCAAGGGGACGGAATACATCCACCAAACGATCCATGAGTCGATTCAGCGGATGAATGGCGCCATGTGCAGGTAAAGGCGGTGGTAGATCGGGATCCCATGAGGTGGCGAGCGATGCGGCACTCTTCTTGGCTGCCTCGAGTTCAATCTGACGGTTCTTAAGCCCTTCTTCCCACTCGTTTTTGAGGGCGTTAATGACGG
>JAUYES010000440.1 GCA_030691225.1 Holophaga sp.
GAATCGACTCCCTCAGGATAGTGATGAACTCTTCGGTATTGGTTCTCTTTGCCTTGGCGATTTTTGATACCTGATTGAAGAACGGCTTGTAATCTTTTGAAACCGACAGCCCGGTGAGAAAACTTGGGGATTTGCCGGAAAGGGAGTCGTGAAAGGTATTCAGGAAAACCATGGAGGCTTTGTGTCGTCTGAGTTCCATCATGCCGTTGGCGATGGCGAGGCAGGCAAACTTTCCTTCCATGCTCCCCTGGTGGAGAAAGAGCCGGAGTAATCCGGTATCCTTCATATGCATGGCCACCTGGCAGAAGTAGTCGAGGAAGGCGATGGTGAGTTTTTCATCCTCTTCACCGAGGGTGCCGTAGGGGCACGAGTCTCCCCGTCTCAGGGCTTCCAGGGCGAGGAGGGAGGGCTTTTCCCTGAGCAGACGATCCTTCAGCCCGGGAATATGGAAATAGGTGCCGCAACTCCCCGCAAAAATCCCCATGTGGTCGTCGGAACCTCCGGTAAGGCGCTTCCGGTACGGATCCCTGCAAAAATCTTTCGGGTCGATACCGTGTTTTTTGGAAAGAAGATGGATGTCTTCTTCATCGACGCGCTCAACCCAGTCGAGGGTAAGGAGATTCTGCCAGATATCCCGCTGACCGTTCAGCACTTCGAAGCGCTCGAAGAGCAGGATGAGTTTTTCGAAGAATTCCGGGGGCGGCGCCTTTCTCCGAGAATAAAAGAAAAGAGGGTGGGGGAGGATGGTGGGGAGATCCTCTTCGACGGCATAGGCAAGGAACCTGATGAGATCGTGCCTGAGTTTTTTCAGTTTCTCTTCCTGCGCAGGGTTGAAGCCGTAAGCAAGGACATGGAGGGAAAGGTCGTATTCCCTGAAAAAACAGGTGAACTCTGCGCCTGGAAGGACGTCTCTCCCCTGGTCAAGCAATGCCCAGCAGGATGTGGCGTTATTGTGGTTGGTGATGGTGGCAAGGTTGGTTTTGTTGTTTTTCAGGCATTCGAGGAGGGCGTCGGTGGCAAGCCAGGTTTCCGGGAGTCTCAATATCCTTCCCCAGAGTTCGTCGGGCTTATCGCTGTTATGGTCGTGGCAGTGCAGGTCAACCTTCAGGAGGTCGGAGTCGTTCCAGGGGGCTTTCAGCCCTTCGACTCTTTGGGCGTACTCTCCCTTGATGAATTTCTTGAAGCTCTCTTCTCGCTTCATTTTATCTCATCTCCAACGATTCGGAAGACGACGTTTCCCGCATCACGGTGGAGATGAAAGGAGTGGAATCCCGCATCAATGCTTGTCGTTACCTCTTCCTCCGGGGATAGCGAGATAATTC
>JAUYES010000441.1 GCA_030691225.1 Holophaga sp.
GCCCAGGCCAGCGGCAACCTCAGCGTGGCCATGTATGACGACCGGCTGGAGATCACCAATCCAGGCGGCCTCCACTTCGGCCTGACGCTGGAAGCCCTGAAGGCTCCCCACGAATCCAGGCCCTGGAACCCCCTCATCGCCGGGGTCTTCTACCGGGCCGGGATCATCGAGAGCTGGGGTTCGGGCACCATGCGGATGCTCGAAGCCTGCCGGGCGGCCCAGAGGCCCTTGCCCGTGTGGGAGAGCGAGCCGGAAGGGCTGCGGCTGGTGCTGCCCAGCCCCCGGTTGACCCCGGGAGTTACCCCGGAAGTTACCCCGGAAGTTACCCCGGAAGTCCAGGCCCTCCTGGTGCATTGCCAGGAACCACGCAGCCGCAAGGAACTCCAGGCCCTGCTGGGACTCAAGGACCCTGATCATTTCCGCCTTGCCTACCTACAGCCTACCCTGGAGGCGGGGCTCATCGAGATGACCATCCCGGATAAGCCGAAGAGTCGGTTGCAGAAGTATCGTGTGACCACGGTGGGACTGGCTGTGGCTCAGGAGGTCAGGTGAGCACCTCCCAAACCTCAGAGTGGACCCGGAGCTTCCTTGGGTCATTGGCCTCCTACATAAACGGTCGTGCCTTTGGCCCTGCAGATTGGGGAACCCAAGGTCTCCCAATCGTCCGAATCGAGCAAATGCTCAACTCGAAGGCCGAATCGGACTTCTTCTCAGGGACCCTTGATCCCGCAAACAGGATCGACACCGGAGACCTCGTGTTCTCTTGGAGTGCCACCCTCGCCATTCGGCAGTGGGATCGTGGTCCGGCAGCATTGAACCAGCATCTCTTCAAGGTGATGCCCAAAAATGGCGTGAATGCCCGCTTCCTTCATCACTTGATCGAGTTTCACATAGAGGAATTGGCGGGTCAGTCTCATGGGTCGACCATGCGGCATATCAAGCGCGGGGATCTTGCTGATTTCCCTGTTTTGATGCCGATTGAGCCCGAGCAGGCTCGCATCGCCGAGGTGCTGGACACCTTGGATGAGGCGATCCAGGGGACAGAAGTGCTTCTGGGAAAGCTGGAATTGGCCCAACAAGGGCTGCTGTTGGATTCATTGGAAAGCAGAGTCAGAAGCAAAGCCGTGCCTCTAGCCCACTACATCAGCGGCATCGATGCCGGAAAGAGCCCTGATTGCCCAGAATCACCTGCCCTTGCGGGTGAATGGGGAGTCCTGAAGGTCAGCGCCGTTGTTCGTTCTGGATTCAGGCAGAATGAGAACAAGGCGGTTCTGAATCCCGCCCACTTCAACCCCGTCTACGAGGTCAGACCTGGCGATCTTCTGATTACACGGGCGAACACTTACGAGCTAATTGCCCAGGCGTGCGTGGTTAGTGAGACACCGCCACGTCTCATGATGTGCGACAAGACTCTCAGGTTGAAGCCGAATGCGAAGGCCACCGCTGACTTTCTTTGGATGGCTCTTTCGACTCCAACAGCACGTCGGCACATCGAAATCAATGCAACTGGCAGCAGCGGAACAATGAAGAACATCACCCAGGGGGCCATTCGCTCGATTCCAATTCCCGATATGGACAGAGAAACCCAAGACACGGTGACGGCCCAAATGTCGGCAATCACTTCTCGAATCCAGACTGAGACTATTGCATTGAACAAGCTCAAGTCCCTTAAATTCGGCTTCTCCTCCGACCTCCTCACAGGCCGCATTCGCACCCGCCCCCAGTGATGACACCATGACCCCCCTCCCCAGCGAGTTCACCGAGTCCGAGAAGCCCCTGCTGGACCAGCTCCAGGGCATGCGCTGGACCATCTGCGTTACGGATCCCGGCGAGCCCGCCGATCTCCACGGCCGCGAGACCTTCCGTGAGGTGCTCCTCAAGGACCGCATGCGGGCCAAGCTGCGGGAGATCAACCGGGGGCCAGATGGCCAGCCATGGCTGGACGAGGCCCGGCTGAGCCAGATGATCTCGGAGCTGGAGCGCCCCGGTGGCGTGAAGCTGCTGGAGGTGAACCAGGGGGTGATGGAACTGCTGCTGAAGGGCACGGCGGTGGAGGGGCGGCCCGACTGGGAGAGCGGCAAGGACCAGCACGTCCGCTTCATCGACTTCGAGCACTGGGACCGGAACGAGTTCCTGGCCATCAATCAGTTCAAGGTGCGCCCGCCCGGGGAGCGGAAGGCCATCATCCCGGACATGGTGCTCTTCGTGAACGGCATTCCCCTGGTCGTCATCGAGTGCAAGAGCCCGGCCACCACCTCCCCCATCGAGGCGGCCATCGACCAGTTGCGCCGCTACTCCAACGGCCGGGGCTACGACGAGGAAGAGGGCGTGGAGCGCCTCTTCTGGACCAACCAGATCATGGTGGCCGCCGCCGGGATGAACGGCGCCAAGGCGGCCTGCATCGGCGCCGCCGAGGAACACTTCCTGGCCTGGAAGGACACCAGCCCGGTGCCCATGGCCGAAGTGGCCCAGGCGCTGGGGAAGCCCAGCCTGAACCCCCAGGAGATCCTGGTGGCCGGGATGCTGCGGCCCGAGCACCTGCTGGACCTCATCCGCCACTTCATCGCCTTCAAGGTGGTGGAGGGCAAGACCATCAAGATCATGGCGCGCTACCAGCAGTTCCGGGCCGTGCGGGAGGCCATCCGCCGCATCCATACCGGCCAGGTGGGCGACCGCGCCCGGGGCATTGCGGATCGCCGGGGCGGCATCGTCTGGCACACCCAGGGCTCGGGCAAGAGCCTGACCATGGTCTTCCTGGTGCGCAAGCTCCGCACCCTGAACCTGCTGTCCCGCTTCAAGGTCGTGATCGTCACCGACCGCACAGACCTGGAAAAGCAGTTCGCCGATGGCGACGCCGGGCTCATCGGCGACAAGGTGCAGAAGGCCACCACCACGAAGAAGCTACGGAAGATTCTAAGAGAAGATGGACCGGGTCTGGTTTTCGCCATGATCCAAAAGTATCAACCGCAGGGTGCAGAGGACCTGGAGCTGGATCTGTCGTTCCCCGCAGCTTCCGAAGAGAAAGGCACCGGAGTCGCCGAGCCGGTGGCTATGGTCGCCGAACCAGTGAAGAAGCTTCGTGTGGCTAGCAAAGAGCTGTTCCCGGAGCTGAATGCCTCGTCGGACATCCTGATCCTCATCGATGAGGCCCATCGGTCTCAATCCAATACGATGCACGCTAATATGCTTCGGGCCTTGCCCAACGCCGCCCGCATCGCCTTCACCGGCACGCCCATCTTGTCCAAGGACAAGACGAACACTCTGGATATTTTCGGAGGCTGGATTGACCGTTACACCATCCGGCAAAGCGAAGAGGACCAGGCCACGGTGCCCATCCTCTACGAGGGCCGCGAGGTGAAGGGGGCCGTGAAGGACGGCCAGGATCTGGATGACCTCTTCCGCAAGCTCTTCCAGGACCGGGACGCCGACACCCAGGAAGCCATCAAGGCCAAGTATGCGAGCGCTGCCAAGGTGTTGGAGGCTGACGAGCTGATCCGGGCCAAGGCCAAGGACATGCTGGCCCACTACGCCCAGGTGATCCTACCCAACGGCCTGAAGGCCCAGGTCGTGGCCACCAGTCGCCTGGCGGCCATCCGCTACCATGGCGCGTTCAAGAAGGCCCAAGAGGACCTGGTGGCGGCCGTGGCGGCCCTGCCCGGTGAGACCCTCGCCCTGGGCGACGAGGCCCGCCTGAGGCTGCCGGAAACCACCCAGGTGCTGCTCCGCATCCATCCCCACCTGGCAACCCTGAAGCGGCTGGACTTTGCCGTGATCATCTCCGGCGACCACAACGACCCGCCCAGCTACGCACCCTGGACCGACAAGACCCGGCAGGACCACCTAATTGCCCGGTTCAAGAAGTCCTTGCACCACAAGGATCCGGGGCAGCAGGACAGTCTGGCCATCCTGATCGTGAAGAGCATGCTGCTCACGGGCTTCGACGCTCCGGTGGAGCAGGGCCTCTACCTGGACCGCATCATCAGCCAGCCCCACGAGATCCTGCAGGCCATCGCCCGGGTGAACCGCACCTGCAAGAACAAGAAAGCGGGCCGGGTGATCGACTACATCGGCAAGGGCGGCAAGGCTATCCAGGACGCCCTGAGGGTCTACGACGCCACCGACGTGGAAGGCGCCCTGGAGGGCATCCAGGATCAGGTCCCCCTGCTGCGCGACCGCCACCAGCGGGTGAAGGATGTGCTCAAGGGTGAA
>JAUYES010000452.1 GCA_030691225.1 Holophaga sp.
ATCAGCGTGATGGTGCTGCCGACCCATTTCTTCAAAGCCTCGAAAGTCTCTCGATCAGGGATATCGAACTTTGCCTCGATTTCGGGTGATTCAAGCCCAAGTTCACTGAGATTCTTGGGTAGGCCCCTGGTCGCTTGGCCCATCAATCGCTTCCGCACCCGTCCTCCCCGGATCATGCCTTTGCCCTGTTAATGCTTGCACTGATCCGTAACCTTGGGCCAGCGTTTGGATCCATGGTGGAAAGAGAAACGCGGAACCTGACCCGGAAGAGTCGGCTCTTCTGTGTTGGGTTGCTTGGATTCGTGCATCATTGTTTCGTTTTGTGCATCCAACCTTCAGGGAGGTAGACGTGTACGATCGGTTCCGATGGATTGCTTCCGCAACCCTAATTGTGATGGTTCAGGTCTGTGGGTTTTCTTCCTCGGACGTGGATGTGAAACGCATCGCGCCTGAGCAAGCCAAAGTGATCGTTGACGGGCGAAAAGCCCTCCTGGTGGATGTGCGTACCGAGGCCGAATTCACCGATCGGCATATCCCAGGTACCGACGCACTCATTCCGTTGCAGGAGCTTTCCCGACGTATCCAAGAATTGGATCAGTGGAAGGGCAAACCCATCCTGCTTTATTGCCGTTCGGGAAACCGAACTCAACAGGCGGCGAAATTGCTTCAGCAGCATGGATTTACCGATGTCACCGACCTAAAGGGGGGTATTCAGGCGTGGATGTCCAAGGGCTATCCAACCGCCACGGGCCCCTTTCTCCCTCCGAAGGCGCCTTGACCGGAGGAGGTGGGTGAGCTTTGCTCACCTACCTCCTGGGGGGCCAAAGGGTGAACCTTGCAAGCGGAGCGAGCAGGCAGTGCCCACTCCCACATTCGGCAACCAGAAAACTGCATGTATGGAGAATTTTCAATGAAGTGGCAGTGGAAGCTAGGTCGCTACGCCGATATCGATGTCTTTATCCACGCGACCTTCGTGTTGGTCCTTGCCTTCGTGGCATGGAAG
>JAUYES010000462.1 GCA_030691225.1 Holophaga sp.
TTGGAAGAAGCCCTCCAGCAGATCGAGGTTGCGCACCAGTCGGGTGCGATGCTGCGCAAACAGGGTTTCCATGTGACGAACGGCGATGCGGGCCAGAAACTCGCTTGGGGCGCTGTTGCAGATGGTTAGGTAGTCCTTGAAGGCTGCCAGGGTTGCGAATAGCTGTGGGTCCTGGGTGGCGACCCAGCCGATGCGCAGCCCAGCAAGGCCGCAGCTCTTGCTCAGGCAGTTGAGGGAAATACCGCGCTCGTAGACATCGGCCATGTGGGGCAGCCGCTGCGTGGGATTGTGTTCCAGGCCTCGGTAGACTTCATCCGAGAAGATGATGAGGCCGTGCTGGCGAGCGATGGCGATGATCTCATTCCAGGTGGAGGCGTCGTAGAGATAGCCCGTGGGATTGTGGGGTGCGCAGATCAGGATGGCCTTGGTGTTGGGGCGGATCAGGCGCCGCAGTTCGGCGGGATCTGGGGCCCAGTGGTTCGCCGGATCGCCGTTCCAATGGGAGAGCTGGATGCCGCGTGATTCGGCGATGGCGTAGTGCGATTGGTAAGATGGGTATTGCACGATCAGATGGTCGCCGGGGTTCAGCGCCGAATGCATGAAGGCAAAGATCGGCTCCTCGGCACCGGTGAAGACCAGCACCTGATCAGCCTTGATGGCGCTGTGATGGTTGGCGATTTCTTTGCGCAAAACGGGATCGCCCAGGCTTTCTGTGTAGCCCAGCCAGACTTCCTTCAGGCCTGCTTCGGCATCCGGCTCGAAGGCCAATAGTTCCGCCAAGGACATGGCTTCCGGATCGCTGGAGCCCAGCAAGTGTTTGGCCGAAAACTCGTGGCGGGCGAAGTAGCGTTCGAGGGCAAAGGGACGGAGGGACATGGGATCACCAGAGCGGATGGAAACAGATTGATTATTGGCTAGAAAGGGTCGAATGCCCTTCGAAGGAATTCCTTCGGAGCAGGCTGACCGCTGGACCTAGCGGATTAGCGCTGGCTCTGGATATCACGCATTGCTACCTATATGTGTTGTTTGCGTTTTTTGTGGCCAATGTCTCTTCGCTGAACCTGGGGTGGTCGAGATCGCAGAGCCGGGCCATTCTTTTCTGCCGATCCATCCCTCTGTTGATTGGGCACAAAGAACGCAAAAAAACACAAAACTGCCGGGCTTCGAGCTTTGCTCTAACCCGGCAGGAATCAACGCGTTGCCATGGTCTTTATGGCTGAAAAACGCGATTGGCCAATTACCGATAGGCGATATGGAAGGCCGCGAAGCGCTCCACCACTTCTCGCATCTTCTGAGTGGGGGGCAGGATGGTGGTGCGGAAGTGGGCGGTGCCGGGAACTTGGCCGAAGCCGGTGCCTGGCACTACGCAGATGCCGGTGGCTTCCAACAGGGACATGCAGTATTCCGCGTCGGTGCGGCCCTCGGGAATATTGATGCAGGGGAAGGCATACATCGCGCCGGCCACGACGTTGCAATGCACGCCGGGCACCTTGTTGAGCCCTTCGGCGAGGATGATGGCGCGCTTCTTCATCTCGTTGAGAATGCCATCGCGTTCCTGCACATAGAGAGCGTGACTGGGCTCGCCGGCCTTGGGTGGGCGCACCATGCAGTAGGTGGCCACTTGGCCCGTGAGGTTGGAACAGAGGCTGACCGATTGCAGCTTGGTGATCTGGGCGACGACATCCTCGGGAATATTGCGGATTTCCATGTAGCCGCCGCGCTGGCCGCATTCGCCCAGGAAGCCCTTGGAGCAGGAATGGAAGCTGAAGAGGCTCACGTCCTTCTCGCCCTTTTCGGCCATGACCTTGGCGAAGCTGGTGAACTTGTCGCCTTCCAGGTAGATGTTCTCCTGATAGACCTCGTCGGCCAGGATCGCTAGGTTGTGAGTCTTGGCGAAGTCGATGACCATGGCGATGTTGTCGCGGTCCAGCACGCTGCCCGTGGGGTTGCCGGGATTGATGACGCAGATGGCCTTGACCTTCACACCGTAGCGCTTGGCTTCCTGGAGACTCATTTCGAGCATGGCCATGCTCAGCTTCCAGTTGTGGGCCTCGTCCATGTAGTAATTCACCTGCTTGCCTTCATACAGCGTGAGGGTGGCGCTGTAGAGCGGGTACTGCGGAATGGGGATCATGATCCCGTCGCTGGGATCGCTGATGAGGATGCGCAAGGCGGTCTGCACGCCCTTGGAGGCACCGTCCGTGAGGTAGATGGCTTCCGGGTCGGCCGCGATGCCATCGCGCTCCGTAATGAAATTGGCCACGGCCTCGCGGATGAACCGCACGCCCTTGCTCTCGGAATAGGCACCCATGCCGTGTTTCGTACCCGCTAGCAGCTTTTTGGCGGTGTCGAGCATATCGGTGGGGAAAAGGGCGGCGCCCTTTTCGATGAGTTCGGGGTACTGGGTCAGCGCCAAAATTTGGCGGATGTAGGTGAGGGGCTTCTGCTCCAGGGCCTGGGGGTTGCCAATGTTGCAGTAGATGATC
>JAUYES010000475.1 GCA_030691225.1 Holophaga sp.
AAGGCGCGCAGCGCCGCTTGGCGCCTTCGCGGTAGATCCGTTTTCGACTATATCGAAACACAGCAAAGGGTCTTCTCCACCTGCGTTTCCCGCAGATCCGTGAAGAGTCGAGAAGCTAATCCACAAGACGTAGAGAGCGGAGAAGTTAGAGGCGAAAATCCATCAACTTTTCGTGCCTCAATCTTTCTCCCCGCCCTCCGTGACTCCGTGGTTCATCTTTGGTTTTTCATTTGCAACTGAATAATTTGGGTTTACAGCACACCCACGGTGGGTGCGATGAGCCGGTCGAAACGAGGAATGGCGCCGATGAGGGGGCGGGCATAGTCTTTGAAATTTTCGGAGATATCGGAATCGCCCAGTAGGAATTCGGTGGGCAGATGTCGGGTCTTGCCTGCGACTTGGTTCAGTGGGGTAAGCACATAGTCCACAGCGTAATCGCCGATTCGCAGGATGGAAACGGAGCCGGAAGTATCGCGGTAGGTGGCGAAGTGGACGGCCATCTCACCAACTTCTCGGGCTTCAAAGGCATCGAGGTCAGAGACCACTCCGAGGAAGGAACGCTGGAGGTACCCGAAGGTATCGCAGCGGATGCGGCGGATCTTCAGGCGCTCACTGATCATGTCCGAGAGGGCGTCACCCAGAGTGCCGCGGCCAGATAGCTGCACGTTGCCGAAGGCATCGCGCTCGGCGGTGTGATTCTGCAATTGGAGGAGAATGGGCTGGCCATCTTCGGAAACAACGCCTTCGGAAAGGGCGACCACGCAGCGGCCCAACTTGCTATAAACCCGATCCACGTCTCCGAGAAAGCGCTCGATGTTGAAGGTCCGCTCGGGAACGTAAATGAGATGCGGGCCATCGTGATCGAAGCGGCGCGCAAACATGGAAGAGGCTGTGAGCCATCCGGCGTGGCGACCCATAACAACGCCAATGAACACGCCTGGGATGGCGAAATTATCTAGATCCAGGCAAGCGAAGGCCGAGGTTACAAAACGTGCGGCAGAGCCAAAACCAGGGCAGTGATCGGTTGCCACCAGATCGTTATCGATGGTCTTGGGGACATGAATTACGCGCAATTCGTAGCCCACGCTGCGGGCATAGGAATCCATGATGTGGCAGGTCTCCGCGGAGTCATTGCCGCCGATATAGAAGAAATAGCGGACATTGTGCTTGCGAAAAACTTCCACCATGCGGGCGCAGTATTCCTGATTTGGTTTGTCGCGGGTGGAGCCAAGGGCCGAGGATGGCGTTGCTGCCACCATTTCGAGATTACGGGTGGTGGCTTGGGAGAGATCGAGAAAGTCTTCGTTGATGATTCCACGAACGCCGAAGCGGGCCCCATACACATGGGTGATAAAAGGGCATTTTCGAGCCTCGATCACGACACCCACAAGACTTTGGTTGATCACGGATGTGGGGCCGCCACCTTGAGCAACGACGGCTTTCCCCTCGAGTCTTTCCATGGAACCCTCTTTCTCTAGGCCTTAGGGCCGAGCGTGCGAATGCCCCATCTTAACAATGGCGATACCCTTTCCCTGAACTCCTTTTGTCGATAGAGGTTGATCATGCCAAGCGGCCACACCTTTCTACTTGCTTCCCTGATTCTGGGGAGCAGCCTAGCTGCTCAGGACGCGAATCCCAAAGGGCTGGAACGAGAGATTCAGGCCTTGAAGTGGGA
>JAUYES010000488.1 GCA_030691225.1 Holophaga sp.
TCGCTTCCGGGGTGAGGTGCTCTACATGCAGAAGCGTTGGGGTGGTTTGCTCATGACTGAGCCCGCCGACAGCCCCAACTTGACACGGGATGGGGAAGATTTTTCTTATGCGTGGCCGCCGCGTATCAACACGATCTGACGAGAGTTTTTTATGAGCGATCCAATATTCAATGAGGCCGAATATCTGGCGGCAAATCCTGATGTTGCGGTTGCGGTTAAAGAAGGAAATTTTTGCAGTGGGCGCGAGCATTACGAAAGGCATGGCGAAAGAGAGGGGCGCATGTTAAAGCGATTGTTCGGTAGAACTTCGCGTGAGGAGAAGGTATTCCATCTCCTTGACAAAACAGGGCTGGGTCTGGAAATCGGCCCCAGCCACAATCCGGTTGCGCCTAAAAACAAAGGATTCAACGTGCATATCCTTGATCACGCTAGTGCGGCAGAATTGCGAAACAAATATCAGGGGCATGGCGTCAATTTGGACAATATCGAGGAGGTTGATTTTGTTTGGCACGGAGAGTCTCTTCAGGAGTTGATAGGCGAAACCAGTTGCTACGACTGGATTATTGCCAGTCACGTCATCGAACACGTACCTGACTTGATTTCGTTTTTGCGGCAATGCGAAGCATTACTTAAACCTGCTGGCGTTTTGTCTTTGGTCATACCAGATAAGCGCTATTGCTTTGATTACTTTCGTTGGCCAAGCAGCACGGGGGATGCGCTGCAAGCTTACACAGAGCGCCGAACAAGGCATGCGCCCGGAACTGTTTTTGACCATTTTTCAAATGCGGCGAAAATGGGCGGCATGCCGGCATGGGCGCCGCAGATGCGCGGTGAAATGTCCTTTATTCACTCAGCGGAAGAAGCGCGCTCGGCTTGGGTGCAGGCTCAAAAGAATGACGAATATATAGATGCCCACAGCTGGAGATTTACACCGTCAAGTTTTCGGCTGATCCTCCATGATCTTCAGGGATTGCAATTGATAAATCTGGTTGAAATTGGAGGCTTTGATACCGAAGGCTGCGAGTTTTTTATCACGCTTGCCAAGCGTCAGGCGAATTCGCTCAAGTACGACCGTATTCAATTGGCGCAATCAGTGGTTCGAGAAATAGCCGATGGTGCGCGAATCTTGCTATGATGACCTCGTCAATTCCATTGGTCTTGTGTAACTGGCGTAATACGTTTCCATCGTTACAGTAATGTTTAACGGTCCCAAAATCCAGCCACGAAAGCAATCACAATGAGTAACTACTCAGGTAGTCCGTAATAGCATCGCTATTCCGGATTTGTATCTACTAACCTATCCCTGATCAGATACCAAACACGATCAAGAGAAACGTGGCTGAGGTGGAGAACCTTGGAATGTCAGGGTAAGTGCGTGGAA
>JAUYES010000496.1 GCA_030691225.1 Holophaga sp.
AGGGCGGGATCGAGGCTCATGCCCAGGCGAAAGGTCCAATCCTTCGTCATGGTCATTTCGCTCATTAGCGACGCCCCAAATCCGCTCCGGTATCCAGTCGGCAAAGCCTGAGAACTCACAATCCCGCTGGGCGTGGTCAGAACAGGAGCCGAGGGAAGCTGGAGCTTGGCCCCATCCACATACCTCATATCGAATTCCCAGGTAAATAGTTGGCTGAAGCGCTGTCGCACTCCGAGACTGACTTTCCCTGGCAGGGCGATGCGGCGGGAACCCGCCTGAAACTGCGTCTGAGCCACCAATGACGCGCCTTTGGTTTCAATCCCAATAGGAGGTTGGCTAAAACCATCATTAGCGAAATAAACGGGCTGACGAGAAGACTGCCCAGCGGCAAGGCTAAGGTTCCCGCTTAGAGAAGACTGGTAGGCCCCTGCGAAGGTCCAACGCGTATTGATTGCCCACCGGAAACCGACCGAAAAGGAAGGAACCGTAGCGCTCCCGTTCTGCTGCCCTTCCAATTCCACTAGAGCCAATGACGCATTGCCTGCGCTCAAGGGTTGGGTTGGGACATCAGGCACGGCCGAGCGCACATTCACACCCGAACCGAAAGTCAGACGAGCGACTCCAAAACCAACGCCAAAGGAAACATCTGGTCGGAATGCCCATGATGTCTGAAATTCCATTCGCTGAGCCTTGAGATCCAGGCTGCTGGCGAGGAATCGCACGGAACTTTCGGCAGGCAGTGCGGCGTGACGCAAGAATGGTTCGTCCAGCTTAAGCCCGATGGCCAAGCGATCATTCAATCGCCAGGCCGCGCCAAAGGCAGGCAAGGCGCGATTACGGTCAGTAGAAAAGAGACTTCGCTGATTGGAGGGCAACGTAATTTGAGAGCCGGCCATCTCCATCCCAAGAGACAAAAAGGCACTAGAAGAATCGCGCAAGGTGACCAGAAGCGCTGGGTTCAGCGCGGCCCCTTCCAGGCTTTGTCCGAATGCCACACCGGCGCCGCCACGAGCAATTCCGACGGGATCCGAGGCCGGAAGCCAGAGGCTCTGGGCGGAAAGAGGCATAACCCCGGCCGCAAGGCCCATTAGACCGGTTCCCAACCATTGATTCAAACGCGCCATGCCAAAACCTCCGAAATGGGTCCGCTTTCAAATGACGCGGAGGGCCCACAAGTTCAATCCACACCCCCCAGGATGGCCGGAATGCGGTCTGCTCACCAAGAGGCTTATCATCCCAGTGACTTTCACGCGATTCTTTACAACTTGTAAATTCCTTTAAATTCAGCCTTCCAGCCCCAAAAGGCTCTGTCAGAATTTCCCCCCTGCCATCGGAGGCCCCATGAGTGATGCCATTGCCCTCAATCCCAACAAGCTCGTGCGTGCCCTGGGAAAGCCTGCGGCCGAATTCACAAAGAAAGACATCGTTCGATTCATCGAACAAAACGACATTCGTATGTTCAATTTCCGCTATGTGGCAGGAGATGGACGCCTCAAAAAACTCAATTTCGTCATCAACAGCAGGGAACATCTCGACAAAGTTTTGTCCATGGGCGAACGCGTTGATGGTTCGAGCCTCTTTCCCTTTGTTTCTGCGGATTCCAGCGATCTTTACGTGGTGCCCAGATATCGCACGGCCTTCGTGAATCCCTTCAGTGAAGTGCCCACCTTGGACTTCATCTGCTCTTTTTACAACAACCAAGGCGAGCCCCTGGAAAGTGCCCCGGAATATATCCTTCGCAAGGCCCAGCGCGAATTGAAAGAAAAAACGGGCTGCACATTAGAGGCCCTTGGCGAATTGGAATACTACTTGTTCTCAGAAGTAGACCGCATTTATCCCATCGTCGAACAAAAGGGCTATCACGAATCTCACCCCTTCTCAAAGTGGGGCCTGGTGCGGCGCGAGGCCATGCAAGTCATCAGCGAAATGGGCGGCAAAATCAAATATGGTCATGCCGAAGTGGGCAACATCATCTCGGGCGACCTGGAAATGGTGCAGCACGAAATCGAATTCCTGCCGGTTCCCATTGAAGATGCCGCCGACCAGCTCGTAACGGCAAAATGGGCTCTCCGAGAAGTTGCCTACAAACACGGCCTGGAAGTCAGTTTCGCGCCCAAAATCATTGTGGGTCACGCCGGAAGTGGGCTGCATGTTCACAGCCGCCTCGTGAAAGACGGTGTAAATCTGATGGCCGATGAAAACGGCCTGACCGAAACCGCCAAAAAAGTCATCGCCGGATACTTGATGTGTTCAGAATCACTCACAGCCTTTGGCAACACGGTGCCGACATCCTTCCTGCGCCTAGTCCCCCACCAGGAAGCTCCGACGAGCATCTGCTGGGGCGATCGCAATCGTTCAGTTCTGGTGCGTGTGCCCCTGGGTTGGACGGGTGTGGGCGACCGGATGCTGCGTGATGCGAATCCCCTTGAGCCTGCGGGAAGTGGCACCTTTGAGAACAATCAGACCGTTGAAATCCGCAGCCCCGATGGCTCTGCCAATGTTCACTTGCTGCTGGCTGGTTTAGCGGTAGCGGCACGCTACGGTCTAGAACATCCCGATGCACTCAAAATCGCCGAGGAACTCTATATCCGTGCCGATGCGACAAAGGTTCCGGGCCTCAAACAGCTTCCAGCATCCTGCTTTGAAGCAGGTGAATGCCTAGGTCGTGACCGTGCGCGCTATGAGGAGGGCGGCGTGTTCCCTGCGGGCCTTTTGGATTCGCTTATTTCGCGCCTCCAGTCCTTCGACGATCTCAATATGAGCGAAAAACTTTTTGGCAATGCCGATAGCCTTCGCCAACTGGTCCAGCGCAACCTTCACTGCGGCTAAACCGAGATTGTTTGCTTCTTCGCGGCTGCATCCCCCCTCGGATGCAGCCGCGAGGTGTCTTAAGGGTAAACTGGCCATATGAATGCGCTGCCCTACGTCCCCGATCTCGAAAGCATTGACCCGAGCCTCGATCTCTTGGGTGAAATCGCTCGACTAAGAACCGAGCGAAAAGCCGTGCTATTGGCCCATTATTACCAAGAGCCCGAGATCCAGGATTTAGCCGATTTTGTTGGCGACAGCCTCCAACTAAGCCAAGCCGCCGCAAAAACGGATGCTGAGGTAATCGTCTTCTGCGGCGTTCACTTCATGGCAGAAACAGCCAAGATTCTTAGCCCCAGCAAGACTGTGGTCATCCCCGATATGGATGCGGGTTGCAGCTTGGCGGACCGCTGCTCGGCCGAGGCCTTTGGCGAATGGCTGAAGCAATACCCTGGGCATGAGGTGGTCAGCTATATCAATTGTTCCGCGGGCGTGAAGGCGCTATCCACAGTGATCTGCACCAGTTCCAATGCCGTACGAGTGATCGAAAGCCTTCCGAAGGATCAACCCATCGTCTTTGCCCCAGATCGGCATCTCGGCAAATGGGTCATGGGGCAAACAGGGCGAAATATGGTGCTATGGCCGGGCTTCTGCATCGTCCACGAGCAGTTCACCGCCAAACGCGTGGCCATCCTTCAAGCCCAATACCCCGAAGCCAAACTCATCGTGCACCCCGAATGCGACGCCACCGTGAGCCGCATGGCCGATTTCGTGGGTAGCACCGCGGCCATGCTGAAGTTTGTGGCGGAGCGTCCAGAGCGTCAGTTCATCGTGGGC
>JAUYES010000505.1 GCA_030691225.1 Holophaga sp.
TCGCGATGGCAATCGCGGTGCCTTTTGGTATCGGCGCGGCAATCTTTATTTCCGAATTCTGCAGTCCTCGCATGAGAGAGGGCCTCAAGATCACCATCGAAATGCTTGCAGCAATTCCTTCGGTGGTTTGGGGCTTCATCGGGTTGACCGTCATGAATCCCCTGATTATGAAACTCTCGGGAGCCCCCATCGGCCTGAACGTGCTGAACGGTGGGATCATCCTTGCGCTGATGAGCGTCCCCATCATCGTTTCTATTGGTGAGGATGCCCTAAAGGCTGTGCCTGATTCCTATCGCGAGGCCGCATTGGCCATGGGAGCCACGCGATGGCAACTCGTCTATCGGGTTTTGCTTCCTGCTGCCAAAAACGGTCTTTTGGCCGCCGTGCTGCTTGGAGTTGGCCGAGCGGTGGGTGAAACCATGGCCGTGCTTATGGCCACGGGGCATGCCATTAAAATCCCAACCAGCGTTATGGATTCGGTACGAACGCTGACCGCCACAATCGCCGCAGAACTTGGTGAGGCACCGATGCATTCGGAGCATTACCAAGTCCTTTTCATCATCGGCATCCTTCTTTTCTTGATCACCTTCGTCGTCAACCTAACTGCCGACCTAATCGTTCGGGGGATTCGCGCCAAATGATTTCCTCGACTTGTAACCCTCACAACCATGTTTGAAATAAGCGCACATACACGCCGAAAACGTCGAGCCGAATTGCTCGCCAGGGGAATTTTTCTGTCCATGACCTTGTTGATGGTCTTGCCCCTGTTATTGATTCTTGGATTCCTGATATGGAAGGCCTTGCCGATCCTTTCTTTGGATTTCATCCTGGACAATCCTTCAAAGGGAATGAGAGCGGGTGGAATTTGGTCGCCTCTCCTGGGCTCCATCTACCTGGTGTTCATCTCCCTGGTGATTGCCACGCCAATCGGTGTTCTGGCGGCGGTCTATCTCAATGAATACGCCCGTGAGAGTTGGTTTACGCGAGTAGTGAATTTGGCCGTGGTCAATCTCGCCGGTGTTCCCAGTATTGTGCACGCGCTCTTTGGCCTGGGGGCATTCGTGCTCTTTATGCATATTGGCAAATCCATCCTGGCTGCTTCCATGACCCTGGCGATCATGACGATGCCCGTGATCATCGCTAGCACCAAGGAAGCCCTTGCCTCTGTGCCCATTTCATTCCGAGAGGCCTGTTGGAATGTGGGGGCTACCCGCTGGCAGACGATTCGGCACGTCGTGTTGCCCAATTCGATCAGCGGCATTCTGACTGGTGTCATTCTCCAGGTCTCTCGAGCGGCGGGCGAAACGGCTCCCATCATGTTTACGGGGGCGGTGTTCTTCAAGGCAATCGAAGAAGGAAACCTTTTCGCCTACGGCTTATTTGATCAGTGCATGACACTTTCCATGCACCTGTTCACCATTTCGACACAGGTTCCTGACGTTCCGGATGCCTTGCCCTATGGCACCGCAGTGGTGCTGCTTGGCATGGTTCTCCTGGTCAATGCTGTGGCGATCGTGCTCCGCGTGTATCTGCGCTCGAGGAAAAAATGGTGATGGACGCACCCATGATCGAAATCATCGATCTCCATGTGCGCTACGGGCGCAAATCCGCTCTGAAGGGCGTGACTCTGGATGTTCGCAAGAACGAAATTTTGGGCATCATTGGCCCGGCCCAATCCGGAAAAACCACCCTCCTCAAAACCATCAACCGAACGATCGACGATGTTGTCGGTGCCACGGTCACCGGCATTGTCAGAGTTGAAGGTGAGGACGTCCGAAAGATTAAGAACGTGTACGGTCTGCGCCGCAAGGTCGGCGTTGTTGCGCCTCTTCCCGTAGGCTTGCCAATCTCCATTTTCGATAATGTGGCGTTCGCGCCACGCATGGCCGGGATCAAGGACAAGGCGGATCTGGAGCAGCGGGTTGAGCGATGCCTCACTCAGGCGGCTCTGTGGGATGAAGTAAAGGATCGACTTCACACACTCGGCACGAAACTTTCAGGTGGTCAGCAGCAACGCCTCACCATCGCTCGGGCGCTTTCCCACGATCCCGAGGTACTCTGTCTCGACGAATTCTCCATCGCCATTGATCCGGTGACCACCATGCGAATCGAGGATGTGCTGAAGGAATTGCGCTCCAGCATGACCATCATTCTCGTAACCAACCTCGTCCAGCAGGCGAGGCGGTTGGCAGACCGAACGGCCTTTATTTTTAATGGCGAGCTGGTTGAGCTGGACAGCACCGAGAGGATTTTTTCGGAGAATCCTGCTCACCGGAAAACCTACGAATATGTGAACGGAATCTTCGGATGAGCACTCCTGCCCAGCACAGCATCGAGACGCGCGACCTCAACCTGTGGTACGGGGATTTTCAGGCCCTGAAAGGCATCAGCGTTTGCATCCCTCGAGGACAGATCACGGGCCTTATCGGTCCTTCAGGCTGCGGAAAAACCACACTGCTCCGCTGCTTCAATCGCATCAACGAGCGATACGGGGATGTCCGGACAACGGGAGAGATCGATGTCCTAGGACAGAATATCTATGCCCCAGAAGTGTCCCTGATTGAACTTCGCAAAGCTGTGGGAATGGTCTTTCAGCGTCCCAACCCTCTTCCCATTTCTGTTTACGAGAATGTGATTTTTGGGATTCGGGTTCATAGCGAGCGGAAAAACTTGAAGAAATCTGATCTCGATGAGGCGGTAGAAAAAGCACTCAGCGAGGTTGGACTTTGGGAAGACCTAAAGGATCGGCTGAACGTCCGGGCGACCTCGCTGCAGCTTGAACAGCAGCAAAAATTGTGTATTGCCAGACTTTTACCGCTCAAACCTGACATCATCCTCATGGATGAACCCTGCTCAGCCTTGGATGTGGAAGCCACCCTCCACATCGAAGATCTGATGCTCACCCTTGCTGGTCGGTACACCATCGTGATCGTGACTCACAACATGGCCCAAGCCCGTCGAGTAAGCCATGAATGCTCCTTTATGCTCATGGGGGAGATGGTGGAGACGGCTCGAACGCAGGATTTATTTCTTACGCCTAGAGATGCCCGGACAGCGGACTACATCGAAGGGCGGTACGGCTGAGGCGTTCCTCTGACCCGAAGCACGAAAGCCCCCGCACCCGAAAAGGTTGACGGGGGCTTTCGAACAAAGGAGGAATATTGAGTAAGGCTTTCCGCAATCGTCGCACCTCCGTCACAGAGTCGCCACATAGGGCCCTTACTGTGATTCGTAGAGGCGGCAAATCCATTTTCATTACGGAGACGCAGAGAGATCTCGGAGAATGAAACAATCGCGGATGTTGGTTCATGTTTATTCCAGGAGATTTTTTCCGACCTCTTTCTCCGTGAATGCCGTGTCTCAGTGTTGTTTTTTTAGGATTTCGATATGACATTGCACACCAATAAAGGTTATGAAGGCGAGCTTGCGAAGCTTCGCGAGAAAATTTTACTCATGGGCGCCAAGGTTGAGACGATGGTGGCCACGAGCGTTCGCGCCTTTCACGAACAAGACAACGCCCTGGCCAATCGCACCATCGAATTCGATCACGATATCAATCGCTTGGAAGTGGAGATCGACGGTTTCTGTCTCGATATCCTTGCGCGTCGTCAGCCGGTGGCTTCAGATCTGCGCTTCATCACCACAGCACTGAAACTGGTAACGGATTTAGAACGTATTGGTGATTTGGCCGTAAATATCAGTGAGCGGGTGTTGGATATTTCGTCCGATCCACCGCGCCGCGATTGGCCGGATATTTTGACCATGGCCGATATCGTGCAGAACATGGTCCGCGATGCGCTCGACGCTTTTGTTGCGGCGGATTCAGCCAAGGCCAAATGGGTAATCGAACGAGATCGCGGAGTAGATGCGATCTACGCCCAACTCTTTCACCAAGTGCTGCTCGTGATGATGGAAGATCGCACTGCCGTTCAGCGTGGCATGGGCGTGCAGGCCATTGCCAAGTACCTCGAAAGGATTGGCGATCACGCCACGAATCTCGCCGAGATGGTGGTGTTTTTAACCCAAGGTACTGATATCCGTCACCCTGAAAGCCTGGGGCCAGAGGCCCACTAGGCCGAGCTTTCAGAGCTCCAGCTCTGCAGCCATGGCTCTTCTGTTCCAAGAACAGAAGAGCACTCTTCTTATCCGTGTCCATCGGTGTTCATCGGTGGCATATTTTTTTCTGTTTTGTGAGTCACGTAAATTGGTTCTACGAATTACCGGGAAGAGCCACTGTACAGGCTTGTTTCGAGAGAATGGTGGTAGGAACCAAGCAACGCGGTCGGAACCCAATTCAACCCGGATTCCGCAGTTGGAATTCGCAAAAAGAGGTTGCACCGTTTGAATCGCCTGATT
>JAUYES010000506.1 GCA_030691225.1 Holophaga sp.
GCACGCTCATGCCACACTCAGCCGAAATCGCGCGCAACCAAGATTGGTGCGGAAGCCTCGGTATGGCCGCAGCAGGCCATGCCGAGAAGATGATCGCCACGACCGGCACGTTCCTAAGGCGCTTCCCCTTCTCGCGTCACGGCCAGTCACCCGACCGTTTCCACGTGTACCCAACCAATCAAAAACACTCACCAATGCCATCTCCGAGGGGTGCATCCGACCCCTCGCGGGGCCATGGAACTTGAATTGGAGCGAATTCTACCATGGGCCCTTTAGCTACCTTCAGCGCAAACAGGGTTCACTGTTGAAATCCTGATAACCTAATCAGACTTCAGGGATTCCCGCCGATGGTTCAATTCAACACGCGCGCCAACGAGATTTTGCTAAAGCTGGTCTACTACGGGCCAGGGCTCTCGGGCAAAACAACGAACCTGCAATCCCTCCACGCCATGTGCCAAGAGGTTCAACGGGGCGAATTATTCTCCGTGAACACGCAAGAAGATCGCACTCTGTTTTTCGATCTACTGCCCATCAACCTTGGCTATATCTATGGCAATGCCATCCACCTGCAGATCTATACCGTTCCGGGTCAAGTGCAATACGACGCCAGCCGCCGAGTGGTGCTGGGCGGCGCCGATGGTGTGGTCTTCGTAGCCGATTCCAGCGAAGCCAAGATGCAAGAGAATGTGGATTCGCTTTCGAATCTCTACCACAACCTCAATGCCAATCGCTTGAACATCAAGCAAATTCCCTTCGTGCTCCAGTACAACAAGCGAGACCTCCCAGACGCCATGCCCGTGGGCGTGATGAACCGTCGCTTGAACTTCCGCTCGGCACCCTTCTTTGAGTCCGTCGCCAATCGGGGCACCGGCGTGCTGGATACCTTCCTGGCCATCACCAAGGAAACCGTTGGCACGACCTTCCAAAAGTACCATTTGGACAAAAAAATCAAGGATTTCGACGAGATGCTCAATCTCATCGAAACCAATATCCGCTCCAGCATGCGCGATTTGCCGCCTTCTGAGGAACCCGCTGCACCCCCCTCTGGAACGGTATTGCGCCATAGCCAGGTGACCGTGGGTGATCTGGTACCCGGAACCGTGGTCGATCCCCAGGATCTGCTGGAGGACGCCCTCAAATCCAATATGGAGACGGCCCGTCTCTACACAGAGTTAAAACAAACGAAAGATGTCCTGGAGCAGAAGAATCAAGAATTGGCTGTCCTTGCAGCCCAGAACGAACGCTCCAACCAGGAAAACCTGAAGACCCGGCGCTACCTCGAAGGGCTCATTCAAAGTGTGGCCGAGGCGATCATTTCGTTCAGCCACGATGGCCGAATCCTAACCTGGAATACTGCCGCCGAGCAGATCTTTGGCTACCCTCGCAGTGAGATCGTGGGCCACGCCTTCCAGAAACTGATCCCAGGCAATCGCGTTGGCGAATTGGAGCAGGCCATTGCCCAAGTGAGTAAGGGCCAGATCATCCGCGATGTTCTCACCGTGCGGGTTCGCAAAAACGGCGAAGAATTCCCAGCCTCCATCACCTATGCGCCCATTCGTGGCAGCGATGACCGAGTGCTGGCCTTCTCCGCGCTGGTACGAGACATGGGCGAACAACGTTCCCTGGAGCGCCGCCTGGAGCACGCCGAGACCAGTTCCAGCCTGGCCCGCATCATGCCGCCGCTCTTCAACGAACTCGCCAATCGGCTGGGTCCCGTGCTTCTGCAAAAGGGGCTTCTCCTTGAAACAACCACGGACCCAGAACAACAGGTCCGCATGTCCCGGTTGCTGCAAGCCGTGGACGCAACCCAAAACCTGCTGCGTCCCCTCATGATGGTGCTTTCGCCCTCTTCACCACGACTCGAGCCCTGCAATGTAAACACGCTGGTTCAAGAAGCTGCCAAACGGATCGAAGGCGAAGCCGCCGCAGCGGGTGTGGCCATGGATTTCACCTTGGCCTCCGATCTTCCGGAATGTGGCCTGGATAGCGATCAAGTGCGAGAAGCCCTGGTCAACCTCTTCCGCAGTGCCGTTTTTGCCTCCGTCAAATCCCCCGTGAAACGCGTTCGAGTGGGGACCCGCTTGGCCGAAAACGCCATCCAGATTGTCAGCCAGGATACGGGACCAGCCATCCCTGAACCGGAAAACGGGCGGGTGTTTGAACTGGCCGCCGCCATCGACGTGGAATCACTTGGTCTCTGCATGGCCGCCACGGTGGTCCAGGCCCATGGGGGGCGTATTTCCGTGCGCAGTCAGGAAGGGGTCGGAAATGCATTTCTTCTGGAGTTGCCAATGACTGAATCCAATGAAAAAATGAGCATTCCCGCTTCATTGGACGGCAAAAAGGTCTTGGTCGTAGACGATGAAGCATTTCTTTTGGAAT
>JAUYES010000509.1 GCA_030691225.1 Holophaga sp.
TTCACATCCATCACCTGGGCGGTGATCTCAACTTCATCCCCGACGATACGGGAGACTTTGTCAGAGCCTTCTGCGCTGGGTCGACCAGCCTTGAGGGTAACCAGCCAGTCGGTCCCGATTTCAACCCAAGCTTTCAGGTTAGAAGCGTCTCCGCTTTTGAGCTGACGCTCCTTCAACACCGCGAAGGGACCAGCTTCTTCGAGATCCCTGAGCAGCGTTTCGTGTAATTCTCGGCCAATCTGATCCTCGGTGAGTCCGACCACGGCCGGTTTCGGAACGGCAATACCTAGCTTTGAGCCCGCAGATGTACTCAGCACCACTTCCTGATTAGGGACTTGGGCAACAAGCAGCGGCGCGAATCCGATTACCAGACTTAATAGCCATCGCCTCATGGGAACTCCCAGAATAGATTCTTCTGCTCCATGCTAGCAGGCTGCCCGGCAGCCTCGCCTTTACTCAAGAAGGGAAGCACCGCGACATTCAACGGTGGTATCGGTAACACAGAAATCTCAACCGAGGTAAACCAACCCCAGGCCAGATGGGTTCCGAGCCGAGTTGGCCCTTGGCAATGGAATAAATGGAACACGCGCTCGACCCCATCTTCGAGCTTGAATAGCGAAGCCAATTTCACAACCTGATCCGGCTGCCAATTTACTTCCTCTTGCAGTTCGCGCAGCAAGGTTTGCAGAGCGGTTTCACCGGGTTCGCTTTTTCCGCCTGGAAATTCCCAGCGTCCGGGTAGGACCTTGGCGCTCGGATCGCGGCGCTGGAGAAACCAGCGCCCTTCTCGCTCAATCAGCGCCAGGGAAGCTTCGATTCGGGTCACGGAATTCCAGACCCAAGCGCAAGGGAAGCTAGCTTCTGCGCATAGCGATCCCGCAAATCATCCACCCACGATGACTTCAAGGCGCCGTATGAGTGACGAAGCTTCGTATTCACCCATGCCTGAAGTTCATCCACATCTCGATGGGTATCCAATTCTTCTAGAAGAATCTCCCAAATCGACTCGTCGAGTTGTTGAACCGCTGCCACGGGTGCATAGCTGATGCGATGAATCCCACAGGCACCATGCTCCTTCAGTGCTTTTTGATGTTCCGGTGTGCCGTACCCTTTATGGCGAGCAAAACCGTACACGGGGTAGATCGGGTCAAGATCCCGCATGAGCGCATCGCGATGCGTCTTTGCCAGAATCGAAGCACAGGCGATCGCACAACTGAGGCTATCCCCTTCCACCAATAGGCGTTCAGGAATCCCGCTGCGAGGGGCGCAATTACCATCTACAAAGAGAATTTTTGGCTTAGATTTAACCGATGTAACCGATTGCCGCATGGCCTCCAGCGTGGCTTGCAGGATGTTCTCACGATCGATACCCAAGTTATCCACTTCGGCCACCGACCACGCGGGCAGCGCCAGCTTGAGTTCGGCAGCCAAGGCTTCGCGCCGTTCGGGCGAAAGTTTTTTGCTATCCCGAGCACCTCGAAGCACATGACCCCATTTTTTAACCGTGTCAGGATCGAGCACCGCACAGGCGGCCACCACCGGCCCTGCCCAGGCTCCGCGCCCAGCTTCATCCACACCACCCCAGGCAATGCCTGGCGGCACATTGCCAAGGTCCCAATCCAAAGGGTTCCGCTTCAAGGGGGGCATCAGATGATCCTCCCGAGTTTCAAAAAAATGTCCCGCCAAGCTGGGTCGAGGGCCGCCGCATCGGCTTCGATCGTTTCATGGTCGTTGCGCACGAAGGGCCCGGTGCGACTCTCCCTACCGAGGGTCGAGAAGTTCTGAAGGGTCGCCTCCGCCAGCGGCGCAAGCCCACGTCCCGGAAGAACAATTCCAGCCTCCGCGAGAAGTTTTTCCGCACCTAGCCAAAGGGTTGCCGCATGCCCCGAACTGAGCACCGCGCAGGCGTGGTACAGCGGCTTGAGATGGTTGGGAAGCTCGAAGGACTGGAAGCCGAGTTCCTGAAACGCTTTCAGAATTTGGGCAGGTGGTTCGCCCGAAACCCCCAACGGCGTGCCCTGCCAATCGCGGGCTTTCCCGTCGAAACTGGTCAAGGGATGAAGGCTAGGCACTCCCGGTAGGTCCAAACTTCCGCTCAAATGAAC
>JAUYES010000519.1 GCA_030691225.1 Holophaga sp.
CTCCCATGTTCACGCACGCTATCTGCCGGAAACCAGGCCTCAATTTTTCGCATGGATTGACGACCGTCCAAGGCGTTAAACCCGATTACGCGCTGATGATGACTCAGCATGATGCCTACGTCGACGCGCTCAAGAAGCTAGGCCTGCAGGTGGAGGTGCTGGAGCCCTTAGGAGAATTCCCGGATGCCTATTTCGTGGAAGATGCCGCCATCGTTACCGCTGAACTCGCCATCGTCACCCGACCCGGCGCCAAGGCTCGGCGCGGTGAGGCCCCTGCCCTGGAACCGGTGCTGGCCAAATATCGCCCCATCGCGCATATCCAGGCGCCCGGAAAATTGGATGGTGGCGATGTGCTCATCGTTGGCCATCACGCGCTGATTGGCGTTTCGGAACGCAGCAATCCCGAAGGCGCAGAACAACTCGGCGAGCTGCTTGAGGCAAAGGGCTATGCCTGGACTGCAGTGCCTGTGGCCGAAGGGCTGCATTTCAAATCCAGCGTGAATTGGGTGGGTGGGAAATACCTCCTAGTTACCGAAGATTTCGCGGGCATGGATGAGCTGGAAGGTTTCCGGCAAATCGTGGTGGATCCCGCCGAAACCTATTCGGCCAATGTCCTGTGGATTAACGGGACTCTCCTGATGCCCAAGGGCTATCCTCTGACCCGCAAGAAGCTCGAAGCCCTGGGGCAGCCCATTGTGGAACTCGATACCAGCGAGGCCCGCAAAATGGATGGTGGGCTCACCTGCATGTCCCTGAGGTTTTGAGCTGATAGCTATCTGGATCATTCTGGGTGGGCTGCTCTGCCTGCTGCCGGGAATTCCTTACCTGCATTGGCAAGCCATGCCCGCCTGGGGAGGGCTACTGCTAGGTGTTGCCATGGCGCTGACCATGGGCAACCCACACCTTGCGCGCACCCGCGCCCTGACACCAAAACTTCTCGCCGGATCCGTGGTGGGCCTGGGGGCCGCCATGGATCTAAGGGTCGTGGCGGTGGTTGGTGTGCAGGGCGTTGGCTACACCTTGGTGGGGATCACCGCGACGCTCTGCCTTGGCGTGTTCCTCGGGAGATGGTTGGCCATTCGGCGTAACACCTCATGGCTGGTGAGTATCGGCACCGCCATCTGTGGAGGTAGCGCCATTGCGGCAGCGGCTCCGGTGCTGCGTGCCGACGAAGAAGATACGAGTCTTGCCCTGGCCACCGTTTTCCTGCTGAATGCGCTGGCTCTATTGCTGTTTCCATTTATCGGTCACGCGCTGCATCTGAGCGAACGTGCCTTTGGGCTCTGGGCAGCCTTGGCGATTCACGATACCTCTAGCGTGGTGGGCGCCTCCGCCATGTATGGCAACGAGGCGCTGATGGTGGCTACCACCACGAAGTTGGCTCGGGCTTTGTGGATTGTGCCGTTGACGCTCGGGCTGGGATTTTGGGTGGCGCGTCGGGAGTCCTGCGAGGCAGCTCCGGTGAAGGCACCGCGCCCTTGGTTCATCCTAGGGTTTTTAGTTATGGCGGCCTTAGTGACCTTGGTGCCAGTGCTGCAGCCCCTTGGCCTCGGAGTGGCGGCCATCGCCAAACGTAGCCTGGTTTTAACCCTGTTCCTGCTAGGCCTGGGGCTCAGCCGCGCCAGTATTGCCAAGATGGGACCTAAGCCCATTCTGCAAGGGCTACTGCTGTGGCTGATGGTGGCAGGGGCTACGCTCGGTGCGATTCTCGCGGGCTGGGTTCGCTAGGTTCTAAACTTCGGCGATGAGTTCGATTTCCACCTTGGCGGCGCGGGGCAGGGCAGCGACTTGCACGGTGCTGCGGGCAGGCTTGGCCTGGCCCAGATGCTTTTCATAAACGCCATTGAAGGCGGCAAAATCAGCCAAGTCGGTGAGAAAAACCGTGGTCTTGGCCACGCGGTCCCAGTTCGTGCCAGCGGCTTCGAGCACGGCATCGAGGTTGGCCAGCACGCGCTCCGTCTGTGCCTCGATGGAACCCGTCACCATCTCCATGGTTTCGGGGATAAGGGGAATCTGCCCTGCGGTGAACAGCAAATTGCCAACAATTTTGGCCTGGCTGTAGGGACCGATGGCGGCGGGTGCTTTTGGGGTGGCAACGGTTTTCATGGCAGGACTCCAGGAGTAAGGGTGTTCGTGGCCAAAGGGTGAGCCAGGGGACTTCAAGCAGTTTATCCGCAAGCCTTTGAGCGGGATCGCTGGGAACAGATTCATAGCTGTGCCAAAGTCTGATGGGTACAGACAAGAACACTTCCAGGAAGCTGCGGCATGGCCATCGATTCCTATACTCCGTCCACTCGGCCCACGGTGCTGGTGGTGGACGATTCGCGTGCGGCCCTAGATGGCCTCTGCAATCTGCTCAACGCGGATTGGAATGCGCTGTTTGGGCTCAATGGTTTGGAGGCGCTGGCGCTGGCGACTTCGGAATCCCCTGACCTCATCGTGCTGGATGTTGCGATGCCGGGCATGGATGGGTACGAGGTGCTCCGTCGACTGAAGGAAGGGCCTGCGACTCGTCATATTCCGGTGATCTTCCTCACGGCGCCTGGCCCCAATGTAAGCGAAGCCAGGGCCTTGGATTTGGGGGCCATCGATTTCATCACGAAGCCATACAATCCAGCCATTCTGAAAGCGCGGATGCATAACCAGCTGGCTTACAAGCGCAGCCTGGACCAAGCCATGGCGCTATCTCTAGGCGATGCCCTTACGGGGATTGCCAATCGCCGCCGCTTCGATGATCACCTCGAACAAGAGTGGAACCACGGGCTGCGGACTCAAAAACCGCTCTCAATGATTCTGATGGACATCGATCACTTCAAACGCTTCAACGACGCCCTTGGGCATCCCGCAGGGGACGATTGCTTGAAGCGCGTGGCCGCAGTGCTTAATGCCTCCCTGAAGCGTTCCTTGGATTTTGTCGCTCGGTACGGCGGGGAAGAATTTGTGTGTGTGCTTTCCGATACCAATACCGAAGGCGCCGTGGAAGTCGCGCAGCGCATCGCGACGAACTTGGCGGCCGCTCGGATTCCTCATCCCGATTCACCTGTTTCCCCGAATGTGACTCTGAGCATGGGCGTGGCCACCTGCATCCCGGTTCACGAATTGCTTCCGGTGGATCTTACTCTGGAGGCAGACCACCGCCTTTATGAAGCTAAGCGATTGGGGCGGAATCGTGTGCATTGGGAAGCGGTGGTTGAGGTTCCCCCAGCCCCCGAATCCCCAGGGATTCTGTTGGTGGAGGACGATGCGGCGCAGCGGGCAATAATCCTTGGGCGACTCTCGACCTTCGATCTGGATGTGCAGTGGGTTCCCAGTGTGGGCGAAGCCATGACTGCTATCTTGCGGCGGCCTCCGGCCTTGATTCTCAGCGCTGGAAGCCTGCCCGGTAGCGATGGCTACTCCCTCTGTCAGTGGATTCGAGAAGATCAAAGTCTGGCCCGAATCCCCTTTGTCATCTTGGCTTCGCCATGGGATGGACCCAAGGAATTGAGTTGGGAGGCCGGTGCGGATGATCGCATTCTGAAAAACGAAGAAGAAACGGTATTTCGGGCCAGAATCGCCCTGCTTCTGGAACTTGGGGCTTCTCTTCAATCCAGCCAATTCGTCACCTCGGGAGCGGGCATCCTACTGCTGTCGCCGCCTGGTGCATTGCGCTCGATGGTGCTTTCTCAGCTTTCCCTGGAAGGCATTCGAACGACGTTTGCATCGAATTTGGAAGAAGCCTTGGCGGCGCTCCGCCTTGAGGCACCGGATGCGCTCATTCTTGATTTGGATCTTCTGGACGGTTCACCCGCGGAGAATCTGGACCAGATGCGCGCCTTCCCCGGTTGCCTTCGATTACCCATCTTGGTGCTGGCGGGACGGGATCAAGCGCTCTTGGTGGATGCCTTGGATTCGCGGATTCAAGATCGCCTAGAAACGCCGCTGGATCCCGATGAGTGTCGCCTCCGAGCCCGGCTTTTAATTCGATGCGCCCAGGCGCGGCATCGAGCGCAGGGGTTGGGAACCCGCACGTTTACGCCGCTACCAGCGACTTAGGCGCCGAAAGTCTTTTTTTGGGAAAGGTCTCTTACTTGCTCCAGCGCCGCTTCTTGCCGCGCCAATTTCGATTGGCAGGGGGCGCTGGCGGTGGGATGGGGCTCTCGAAGGGAGAGGCGGGAGCTGCTTCACCAGGCAGAGCGTCTGGGTCTTCCAAGGTGCCAATGCCTTCCTCGATTTGTGTCTGCACGACCTGAGCCGTGCGGTGCATGAGGGCAGCGAGGCAGAGGCTGGCTTCGATGCGCGCATGTGGCAGGGGGCCGAGTTGAACGAACACACTGGGATCGCTGGGCAGATTGCGGGGGATGATGATTTCGGGAAGCGCTCCCGCCAGCACATCGTATTCATCGGGGTCCACGCGAAGCCAGGGATCGATGAAGGGGTTTTTGTGGGCCAGCATTTCAGATAAAGGGATTACCTTTTTTTGCCTTCCGCGCTTGCGAGGCGAAGGTTCTGCGCCATCGGTGGTGGCATCGAGTTGCGCCTGAAGAGCTTCCAGGATCTGATCCTTGGTTTTCCCGCGGAGATCGAAGAGCAGCCAGGGATCACGATCCAGAGCCTCGGCCATGATGTAGCACGATGCCGCTACATGCTTGCAGGGATTGGCCCAATCGGGACAATCGCAATGCGTTTGGAGTTCCTTAGGCACGCGAGGATAAAGGCTGGCGCCTGCTTCGCGGAAGGTTTCATCGAGTCCCTGGGGCATTTCTCCGGCCAGCAGACTGGCGACGAATCGACTCTCCAGGGCGATGCGCTCCAGGGCCTTTTCCCACTGGGCGGGGCTGAGGGCAGGTAGGCCCAGAGTCACGTTATAGGTTTTGCGACCGTGCACCTTGGCTTGAATCTCACCGGGTTTGACGGTGAAGTGACTGACGGCGCCTTCCTCTGCGTATTTTTTCCCTCGGGGGAGACGATTCTCGTAATCGTCGCCGAGTTGTTCCAAGCCTCGAATCCAGAGACGACCCCACCACGTTGTTCCAAAGCGTTCGCTGGAGTGCATCATCCGATCACCCCTTTCTTCGCCGTTATTCGTCGCCGAGGAGCGGGTTTGGTTGCCAGCCCTTGGCGTACGAGTTTGGGTGCTGCGGGTTCCGTCTTGGGTGCGGGCGGTGCGACTTCGGTAACTTCTGGTTCAAGAATTTTCGGGTTCTCGGTAGCGATGGGCGGAACGACAGTCTTCACGACGTCACGCTTGGGTGCAGCAGTGGGTGCTGGCGTTGCGGCGGGCGGGATCGAAAGCGAAGGAAGATTCAAGTCTTCATCGGTCATTAAATCAACATCCGTATCCAGCGCTACCAGGCGACGCAGGGCATCGTCATCGAGTTCGGTTAGCCAGCCTTCGCCGCTGCCCACCACCCGGTCTGCGAGATCACGTTTGCTTTCCAGCATGGCGTCGATCTTTTCTTCCAGCGTGCCCA
>JAUYES010000529.1 GCA_030691225.1 Holophaga sp.
GTCCCAGCCCTTCTGGAATCCGTCCTCGCCCTCGCGGGTGATGGCGATGTCCGTGATCTGGAACCCGAGGCCCAGGCGCTTGCCGCCGTGCTGCGTGTCCTCGTCGCTCACGCGGGTGGTCTGGGCCTTGGCCTGGATCTGCACCACCGCGCCCGCATCGAAGTCCTTGATGTTCAGGCCGAGCGCCTTGATCGCATCGCTGTCGAGGCTAATCTCAAGCCCGTAGGGATACTTGGGGCCGTCATCTTCCTTGCCGCAGCATGTCGGCACGCAACTGCCCGCCGTGCTCTTGTCCCCTTTCTTCGGCTTGGGGAGAGCCATGTTCACCAGCTTCGCCACTTTCGCCCCCTTCTCTAGGCCGCCAGGCCCAGCTTCTGCATTTCACCGTTCAACATGCCCATGATGGCGTCCGGCAGGGCCACGCCTTGCTTATCCGCTGCGCCAAGCAAGGCCTGCACGTTGGCCATGGCCTGGGCCTGGGCCTCCTTGGCCAGCTGCTCCTGCTCATACTGCTGGGCCTCTTCCTCGGTGCGCACGGGGATGTTCAGGTCCATGAGCTTCAGGCCTTCCACCAGCAGCTCGCGGTCCTTCACGTAGCGGTGGAAGCGCGGGCTGTCGGTCATCTGAATAGCCTTCAGCATCTGCTCGGCCTGGAGTTCGCGGGCGATGAGCGCGCTACTGCCGATGGCCTTGATAACGAAATCACCCTTGATGTCCTCGCGCGGGTTGAAGCGCATGTTCCAGTAGTAGGACCAGGTGATGTGCGGGCGGGTGACGGAGATATCGAACTGGGCCACCAGGCCCTTGATGACGATGTTGGCCGCGCCCATAAGCATGGACAGGCCGCTTGCCGTCTCCGCAGCGCCGCCGACGGCATTGTCCCCGCCCATGAACCGGGGCGTGGTCAGCTCGTCGCTCCAGTCGGCCATGAGCTTGGCCACCATCAAAAGGTCCTGGACGTTCGAGGGCACAGTGAAGAAGTTGAGCGCCGTTTTCATGTCCTCGACGTTCTTGAACTTCCACGTTTTGAAC
>JAUYES010000531.1 GCA_030691225.1 Holophaga sp.
ATCCCAGAATTCTGCCATCGGTGCTGACCTTCCTTGGAGAGGGGTGTGAATACTGCAAGCAGGTGGCAGATATCTTGGCTGAAGAAGGATCAAAAAAGGCTCTAGATGGAGAAAGAGCGAAAGAGGTCCAAGACTGGCTGATGGTGAGAGGACCGTATTTCCGCGATGTTCTGGAACAACGTGCCAGAGCTCTTCGGTTCAATGATGGATCCCTGGAAGGAAAAGATGAACTGACCGCATTAGCTAGACTCGATTGGCCCGCTGCTGCCCCTCTGCTGCAGCGCCTTGAAGCCGAGGCTGACCAGCGAGTTCAAGCCGTAGCGTTAGCGTTGAGATATCGCCATTCGCTTGGTTCCCTCCCATCCGAGGAGGCACAGTACCGAAAACGATTGATGGCGATTGCCTCAGATTCCAAATCGCCCGGAACGGCTCGTGATCTTGCATTCGAAGCCTTGATGGAAACCGAGTGGCCAGGCCAGGAAGCGTGGTTCATATCGAAGTTTTCGGACGCGACGCTTTTACGCCTGTCTGATGGATACATGGGATTTTCACCTTTGGCCTATCCAGTTGGCAAGAATCCAGAGAGATGGATTCCAATCGTGACGAGATTGATCGGTAGAGAGGACCGTTCCGCCCACAATAACGCGGCCAGTGTTCTTGCCCAGTTCAATTTGGGTGAGGCTAGGGAAGACGCACTCCGTCCCCTGATTCCTTGGCTTTCTGATCCGAACTGGGCTGGATCACAGAAATGGAGCCCTTCGGACCGATTGCGGCTCATCCAAACGATGGACCGAGTGAATCTTCCGGAGTGTGTCCCTGGTCTCATTTGGGTGCTCAAGCATTCCAACGAAACCTTTGAGATCGAAGGTGCAGCAGAAGGGATTGCCCACCATCGCGATCTGCGAGGTGTCCCTGCAATGAAATCAGCTTTGGAGAGACTTGGTACGAAGATAAGTCCCGCCCAACACTCCAACATCCTTGCTGCAATTCTCCAATGCGGCGGATATTCAGACACCGAGTTGGTCCGGATGGTGGAAGTTTATGCAGCTTGGAAAGCGAAGCAACGGGACAAGTATGAGAAGCAGGCTCCTTCTGGCATTGACGCGGGTCGGCTTCTTTTATGGAAGAAGGAGAACCGGGATCGCCTCGCCCCCTTGTTGGTTGCAAGGATCACCAGTCTGACCAATATCTACCCAACGAGAGCCGCAGCCATTTGGGCATTGATCCACGAATGGGATCAACCATCCGTTGATCAGGAACGAATAGCGAGGCTGAGATCGGGAAACATTGACGCAGACACTCTGGTTGCCCTGATGGCTGATCGAGTGAGAATCCAAAAAAACAGCCAAACAGTCCTTGCGGAGCTGGCAAACATGGGTGGCTGGAGGCAGGGGCTTGTGGCATCTCTGTGTGGAGATCGCGAGCAACAGCGGGTGGTCATGGATGGCAAAGATCGGGAGGCCAAGATAGGCCTCCTCGCATCTGCCAAGTGTGGACTGGTTCCTCTCTCAATTCCTGAAGTGGTGGATCTGGCTAGATCAACGGACGCTGGCCTTTCCAATGCAGCATCACGATATCTGGAAGCCTTGGATACAAAAGAAGCTCGGGCTGCCTACTGGGCACTGTACCAAGGTCAGATACGCATCATCGGAATGCCCGCCAAAACCGCCTTTTTCGACAAGTCCATACGCTCGTGGGAGGAGATCCTGCGAAGGGAGATGATTCTAAACCCTGAGCTATTGGAGATCGTTGGAATGCACGAAAGCAGCAATTGGGGTAATGGTCCCAAGTTTGTCTTAAGACGAACTTC
>JAUYES010000535.1 GCA_030691225.1 Holophaga sp.
CGAGCCTGGCCCTGGGCATTGTGGGCCTGCGCCTAGTCTTGGGTTTCGTGGGCCTGGGCAAGGAACCCATGCGGATGTTGGCGCCGATGTTGGGTGTGACGATTGCGGGCATGGCTCTGTTGGCCCTGCTGCCCGGAGGCACGGTTCGGCACATCCTGGCCGGATTGGTGTACGGGGCGGGGTACGGCATGGTGCATACGCTGATGTTCATGTACATGATCGATCGCGCCCAGCCGGATCGCCGGGGGGTGGCGGTGGGTGTGTTGTATTTCAGCTACGATCTGGGACAAGCCGTCGGCGCGCTGGTGCTGGGCTGGGCCATGGAACACATTGGCAGTCACTGGGGATTGGTGGCGGGTTATCGCTGGGGTTGGGCCTTGGGCGGGCTGGCCGTGGTGGGATGTCTGCTGATTGCGCCCAAAGTGTTGAAGCCATCGGGCAAGGGTTCGCCTCTGCCAAACTGAGACCATGCCGGATTCTCGCCCTCGTCTTTTCACCCCCGCCTTCACGCTGTTGTTCGGGCTCACCTTTCTTACGTTTTTTGCAGCCTTTCAGCTGTTTCCCACCGTGCCGTTGCGGCTGCTGGACTTGGGCGCCAGCGTTGAAGAGAGTGGACGTTTCTTGTCAGTCTTTACTGCGGGATCCGCCGTGGGAGCCCTGTTTACGGGCCCCTTGGGCGATCGAGTGGGGCAGCGGCGCATGGTGGTCGTCACCGCCTTTTTGTTTGCGATCTGTGTGGGCAGCTACGGTTTTATCCAAAACCGGATTTGGATATACGTGTTGGCCCTGCCGCATGGTGTGGTGTGGTCGGGGCTGTTGACTGGCACCATGTCCACCCTGGGCAGCGTGCTGCCCGAGGATCGACGCGCCGATGGCCTTACGCTCTACGGACTAGCCAGCCCTGGAGGGGTGATCTTTGGCCCCATGATCGGTTTAGCCGAGTATCGGCAATGGGGCTTTTCCTCTGTAACCTGGATTCTCGCGATTCTCTTCGTTGTTTTGGCCCTGCTAGCCATCAGCTTGCCCAAGGACCGGGCGAATCGCGAGCGTCGCAGCGTCCTGCAAATGCCCGAACGAAGGATGCTTCGGCCTTGCTCGGTGCTTTTTGCCACAGCGCTGGGCTACGGCGCCCTTGGCACCTACACGGCCCAGGAAGCCCTGAAATTGAACTTCCAGCCCTTTCTGGGGCTGCCCACCACGGCGGCTTTTCTTACCTGTATGGCCATTGGCATGGTGGGCATGCGCATCGTGATGACGCGCATCGGATTCGGCTCGGATCCGGTCAAGCTCCTGCCTAAGATGCTCTGGGGTGCCTTTCTGGGGCTCTTGCTGTTGGCTATTTTCCCGGGGGGTGTGCTGCGGCACGCACTGTCTGCAACGGTGTACGGGGCTGGCTACAGCATGGTGCATACCTTGGTCAGCACCCATGTGCTGGAAGTGATTCATCCGGAACGCAGGGGCGCGGCCTTCGGGGCGACCCTGTTTTCCTTTGATTCGGGAATCGGTCTGGGCAGCCTATTGATTGGCATGGTCATCGGCCACGGCGAACGAGCCTGGGGCGTAGTGGCATACCGAGCGGGTTGGGCCGTGGCCGCACTCGCCGCTGCCCTGGCATTGCCGCTGGCCTACCGGCTCATTCGGGCCCGAAGCAAGGCGTAATCATTCAATGCGGATATCTCTTCCACCGAAGGCCCTGCCCTCGGGGAAACTACTGGAGATCTGGGCTTGGCCTTCGCGAACCAGACCTTCGAGATCCACACGGAAGCGCGCGGCAATATCGGGAGAGTCAACGGGACCGGGCGTGTGCATGCCCACCCAGCCATCCCGACCCGCGTGCTTGGCGGCGTACATGCACTGATCCGCCACCTGCAAGGTGTCTTCCCAGGTCATGGCCTCGGGCTGCTGATCCAGGATGGGGAAGGCTGCGTATCCGATGGACATGGTGCAGCGTAGCGTCTGCCCATCGGGTAAAACGAAGGTGTGGGCGCGCAGGGCCTGACAAAGTTTCTCGGCAATCTGATGAGCCTTCTCGCGATCAGAGCGCTTGGCCACTAGGAGGAATTCCTCACCGCCCCAGCGCACCAACGTGTCCGAGGTGCGGCTCGCCGCGCGCAGGACATGGGCCGTTTGCTGCAGCACCAGATCCCCGGAGGCATGACCGTAGGTGTCGTTGACATGTTTGAAATGATCCAGATCACCGAGGAATAGAACCAGATCCTCATTGCGGTTGAGGGGGTTCTCGCCCTTCTGGAGGTGATTGCGGAACATTCGATGAAGCCGAACTTCTTCCTCGGGCATGGTCATGGATAGGAACCGGCGGTTATGCAAACCCGTCAGGGGATCGATGAGACTAGCTTCCAGCAGCGAGGAATTGGCGATCTCCAACTCTTGCGTGCGGGCGTGGACCAGGGCTTCGAGTTGCAGATTCTGTCGGCGCAGGCGCTGCATGCGCCAGCGGAAACCAAGGATGATTAGTCCCGCTGAGGATAGTCCCGCCAGAATCAGGAACCATGGGCGCATCCACCAGGGCGCCAAAATGCTGACGTCCACACCGTGTACGCCGCCATGTTCTCCGACCGAATTGACGGTTCGCACTTCAAAACGATAAGTTCCTGCACCCAAGCCGGGATAGCGGGATTCGGGCAGGGTGGTATCGCGCCAACGGTCCTCGAATCCGATGAGTCGCACTTGGTAGGAGAGATCCTCAGTGCGAAGGGAGCCCTTGGGGCCATAGTTAAAGGTGAGCGTTCGGTAGGGATAGGGAATGCTGTGGTCAGCGCTCTCGGCTAGGAAGGATTGGTCATCGCCGCGCCGAGCTTCGAAAACCTGGGCCGGCGGAGGAGTCTGATCGCCTTTGCGCAGAGCAAGGCGCCCTCTCGCCAAGCCGACACTGAGCCCCACCCAGATATCGCCATTCGGGTCGAACCAGACTCCGTTTTGTGCGCAGTCCTCACCGGGCAAGCCGGTGTGGCGGCCGTAGCGTTCGACGCGGTGTCCATCCCACCTCAACAGGCCTCGGGAGGTGCCCAGCCAGAGGAGCCCATCTGGCTGACCGACCATGGTGACAATGGGGTTTTTGAGGAGGGGATGGGGAGCACGAAGGGTTTCCAGGAGTTCCAGGCGATCGCCCTGTCGACGAATTCGGACCAGCGCAATGACCTCGGTGAAGCTGGCCCAAGCCTCGCCGTTGGGCATAGCAGCTACTGTCAATGCTGCATCATCAGGCAATCCCGAGGCCTTATCGAGCGTGGCCCAGGTTTGCCCATTCCAGTGGGCTAGACCATGGGCGCCTGCGACCCAGAGGCCTGCACGCCCATCGGAAATCACGCTCTGAATTGAATCGATCTTCGGCCAATTGCCAATGGTGATGACTTGGAAGGCGAGTTGAGTGCCTGTTCGTTCCGCACGCAGTAGCCCCATAGAAGTGGTGCCAATCCAGAGCGTATTTCCATTTGCGAACAGCGAAGCCACGCTGCTTTCGGGGATGAGCCCCGGAATCGGAACGATCTTGAGTTCCAAGGAGCCCTTGGCTCGAACCGAGAGTCCGGCAGGGCGCTCGATGGAGGGTAGGTGACCGGCCCAGAGGTTGCCGTCGGCATCCTCGGCCAAGGCCATGAAC
>JAUYES010000539.1 GCA_030691225.1 Holophaga sp.
GCGCCACTGCTCCTCGGGCTTGAGGACGATCACCGTCTCCATCATGGAGAAGGGCGCAGGGTCCGTGGCCGTGTCCGCGCGCCCCGCCTTGCCGAAGACGCGATCCACTTCGGGCACGGTGCGGATGAGGCGGTCCTGCACCTGGAGGATCCGCTGGGCTTCGGTCTGGGAGAGTCCCGGAAGGGTTGAGGGCATATAGAGCAACGTGCCTTCATTGAGGGACGGCATGAACTCGCTGCCTAGCCCCATGTAGGCCGGGATCGTTCCCAAGACCAGGAGAACCGCTACCGCAATGGTCGCCTTGGCGTGCTTGACCACGAAGCGGCAAGGGGGTTCATAGATTTTGTGCAGGAAGACGCTGATCGGATGTTTCTCCTCGGCGTAGTACTTCCCGACGGCGAGCTGGGTCGCGGTCCAGGCCAACCACTTTGGTTTGAAGCGGAAGGGCTCCACCCGTGCGAAGAGCATACGCATGGCAGGGTCCAACGTTAGCGCCAACATTGCCGCGATGGCCATGGCGATGTTCTTGGAATACGCCAGAGGTTTGAAGAGGCGACCCTCCTGGTCCATCAGGGTGAAGATGGGCATGAAGCTCACAGCCACAACCAGGAGTGAGAAGAAGACGGTCGGCCCCACCTCCATTAAGGCTTCCAGCCGGACTTGGTAGAAGCTTCCAGGCTTACCGGCCTCGATCCATTTCTCGATCTTCTTGTAGGCGTTTTCAACCTCCACGATGGCCCCGTCCACGAGCACACCGATGGAGATCGCGATGCCTGCAAGGCTCATGAGGTTGGCGTTCTGCCCAATTCCATACATCGGAATGAAGGCCAGCGCCACGCTGATGGGGATCGTGACGATGGGTACGATGGCCGATGGGACATGCCAGAGGAAGACCAGGATGATTAGCGAGACGACGATCATCTCCTCGATGAGCTTATGCTTCACGGTCTTGATGGCGCTGTTGATCAGTTCTGAGCGGTCGTAGGTAGTGATGACCTCCACGCCTTCGGGAAGCCCCTGCTTCAGCTCCTTGATCTTGGTCTTCACGCGCTCGATCACGTTCAGGGCGTTCTCGCCTTGGCGCATGACGACGATGCCGCCCACGACGTCGCCGTGGCCATCCAGATCCGCAATGCCTCGCCGCATCTCGGGTCCCAGGGATACGGTGGCCACCTCGCCGAGGCGGATGGGTGTGCCGTTCTCGGCCTTGAGCACGGCCTGTTCGAGATCCTTGGTGGATTTGACGTAGCCTCGGCCCCGCACCATGTACTCGCGTCCGCTGTATTCCACGAGACGCCCGCCCACTTCTGAATTCGAAGACTTGACGGCCTGGATGACGGATTCGATGGGGATCTTGTACGCTGCCAATTTGTTGGGGTTGATGCTGACCTGGAACTGGCGGGCCTGCCCGCCCACCGTGGCCACTTCCGCCACACCAGGTGTGCTCTGGATGCCATACCTCAGGAACCAATCCTGCAAGGACCGGAGTTCATCTGTGCTGTGCTTGCCGCTGTGATCCACGAGGGCGTACTGGTAGACCCAGCCCACCGCCGTAGCATCCGGCCCGAGGGAGGTCTGCACGCCCGGCGGAAGCTGAGACGTAATCTTGGAGAGATATTCCATGACCCGGCTACGCGCCCAGTAGATGTCCGTATTGTCTTCGAAGATCACGTAGACGTAGGAAAATCCGAAGTCCGAAAGGGCGCGTACCGCCTTCACCTTCGGAGCGCCCAGCAGGCTGGTGACGATGGGGTACGTCACCTGGTCCTCGACGATGTCTGGGCTGCGATCCCACTTGCTATAGACGATCACTTGGGTATCGCTAAGGTCCGGCAGGGCATCCAGGGGGATGTTGCGCATGGTCCAAAAGGACATGGCAATCAGCACCGCTGAAGCTGCCATCACAAGCCAGCGGTTCTCCGCCGAGAAGCGGATGATCCGCTGGAGGAAGGTCGGGTGATCAGGATCGTAGGCTACATTTCCGCTCATGGTCGCTCCCTCAGTGCTGATGACCGCCCGCAGGGGCGGCGGCTGGCTGGGAAGCGCCCTTCTGACTCAGGTGAGCCAGGGCCGCCTTCAAGCGGGATTCCGAATCGACAAGGAAATTGGCGCGGACAACGACTTCCTCGCCGACTTTCAGGCCGGAGCGGATTTCGATCTTCTCGCCGACGGTGGTACCGACCGTGACTTCACGCGGTTCGAATTTGCCGTCACCAAGGGCTACGAAGGCCACCTTGGAGGTGCCTGCATCCAGCACCGCGTCGAGCGGGATGATCACACCTTTGCGGCCCTGGCTCTTCAGCATCACCTCCCCGAACATCTCGGGCTTCAAATCGCCGCCTGTATTTTGGAATTCCAGGCGGAGCCTGGCCGTGCGGGTCTTGGGATCCATGCTGGGATCCACGAAGGCTACCCGTCCCTTGTAGGTCTTGCCGGGAAATGCCTGGATCGTGAGATCAGCGGGAGTCCCGACTTTGGTACGGCTGATCTCGGATTCGTAGACATCGACGAGCACCCAGACATGGCTGAGGTCCGTGATCTCGAAGGGGATGTCCGCGGGCGTGATGCGGGCGCCCTCCACCACGTTCTTGGCCGTCACGACGCCGGAGATAGGGCTCCGCAAGGTTAGGGCACGCAGGACCTCGCCAGTCTTCTCAAGATGTTCCATCGCTTCCTGCGGAACGTCCCAGAGGGTAAGACGGCGCCTGGCGGATTCCAACAGATCCCCTCCACTGCTTTGCAGCGTGCCGCCCGCCAGGGCCTTCTGGGTCTTGAGGGCCAGCAGGTACTCCCGCTGGGCGCTGACGAATTCCGGACTATCGAGGCTGAAAAGGGGAGCGCCCTTGGCGACGGGTTTCCCCATGAAGTCCACGAAAAGCTTCTCGACGAAGCCTTCCACCTTCACGTTTACCTTGCGCACACGGGTCTCGTCCACCGCCACGCGGCCCACGGCCCGCAGCTCTCCGCTGATCGAACCCTCGACCACCTTTTCAGTTTTGAGGCCGATGAGCTGCTGGCGCTCGTGGTCGATCTTCACCGCCGCGTGGGTATCGAGACCCGTGCCATCGCTCTTGAGGTCGCCTTCAAAGACGGGCACATAGTCCATGCCCATCTCGTCCTTGGTGGGAACCTGGGACGTGAGGCTGGGATTCATTGGAGAGCGGTAGTAGACGATCTTGCCCTTGTCTTTCGGTTCGGCGCTCTCCATGGGCACCAGCGCCATGCCGCAGATGGGGCAATCGCCCGCGTGATCCATGATGATTTGCGGGTGCATGGGGCACTGGAACATCTGCTTCTTGGGAGCTGTCGCGGATTCCGCACCGTGCTTGTGTTCGGCTTTGACGCCTGGCCGGATCAGCAGCGTGCCACCGACACCGGCCACGAGCCCCAGCGTGATCAGGCCAATGGTGCGGATTCGAGAGGGACGCGGATTTGTCGTTTCAATGGATTCATCGATCATGGTCGGCTCCGATTCACATGGATTTCATGGCAGGACCGCCCTCGCCAGCCTTGGCAGAGGCCGCTCCAGATTTGGCGGGAGAGGAGGACATGGCGGCACCGCTCGGGCTTCCACCCATGCCCATGGACCCGGAACTCAGACCCTGGGCTGAAATCGCGGGTGTTCCGGCAAGGTTGAATTCCTCCTGTGCGATCAGAACGGCCTGGGCCTGGGCCAAGGCTTGAATGTATCCACCCCGATCAGATATCCAGCCGTTCAACGCCTCTAGCACGCTCAGGAAGGGCGCTCGACCAGATTCATACTGCGCCAAACTCGCCTGGAAACTGGATTCGCTCTGCACCAGGAGACCTTCTCGATAAAGACGAAGGGTCTCCAGCGCCGCGTCAAGCTGAGCCGCCCGTTCCTGGATCCTCTGGCCCAGCATGTTGCGTACGCTCTCTGCCTCAGATCCCTGAGCTCGTCGTCGAATCTCCTGCTCAGAGACCGCCCGCTGCTGCTTCTGCTTGGACCAGATGGGAAGGGAGATCGAGACCCCCACCTGCCACATGGGGTCGAGGGATCCCCGTGGCATGACACCCGCGCTCACCGCGAAATCGGGGAAGCGGTCGCGCCTGGCCAGATCCAGGCTGCGTTCCGCCTGCTTGATGCCAATGCGGGCGGCCTGAAGCTCAGGGCTTTCCTTCTCTGCCCGGTCGATCCAGGCGACAAGAGAGGTTGTCTGAGGCATGAGATCCATGATTCGGGCTGTGGTCGGAATGGCCTCCTCGGGCTTCAAGCCCCGAAGACGGTTGAGTGCCGCCAGCAGTACCCTTTCTTCCGACTGGAGGGAAATCCGGGTCTGCCGGAGGCGATTCTGTTCAAGCTGAGCCCGTAGCAGATCCGCCTGAGCCCCTTGACCCACCTCGTACCGGACCCGCGTGATCTCGCTGGCCTTCTGCCAGAACAAGCTCTGTTGCTCCAGCAATTCCATCTGGCCTCGAACCAGGAGGAGCCCATAGTAGGCACGCTTCACATCGGCCACGAGGCTGAGGCGGGTGCGATCGGAGGCGATCCGTGTAGCGTCGACTCCGAGGCTTGCGATATCCCCCCGGATGGCCCGCTTACCAGGCCAAGGCAGGGGTTGAGTAAGCATCACCTGGTAGTAGCTGCTCTCCATCATCCCGATCTGGAGCTTCTTGAACCCGTCGTTCTGGATGCCGAGAGAAAGGCTAGGATCCGGAAGCGCCTTGGACTGCGGAATCCGTTCCTTCTCCGCCTCGATCAGTGCCTGGCTCTTGGCGATTTCGGGGTTCCGACTGATCGCTTCCTGGATCAGCGCTTCCAGGAGGGGATCGCCGGGTGAAGCGGTGGCCTCGTTCGGAACAGGACCGGGTTTGGGGGTCTGGGCTTGGGCAAGGACCGACCCGAACACGGGCAACAGTCCCAACGCCAGGCATTGGGTTATTCGCATGACGGACTCCGGTTAATGAGAGGTAAGCCTCGTGTTTTCCATCGGATAAACGAGACGACTCCTCAAATCCGGAAGGTCGATAACCGCGCCAATCGCTCCAGGCAGTTCTCAGGTGTGCCATCCCGTATGGATCGGATGGCCAGATGGACCAGGTTCCCAATCTTCAGCTCGACTTCTTGCTCTGCGGCGGACGGGGTCCAGGGGTGGGGTTCTGTCTTTTTCTCGGGATCGGAACCGTCCTCTTGGCTCTTCTCGGCCTCCGCCTGGATCGCGGTGGCCATTGAGGGGCTCGAAGGAACGGGTGGTTGCTGGCATGGGCTCGGCGATCTATGCCCCGAAGAGGCAGGCATCGACGGCATGGAGCCGCAGCCGCAGGAGGCTTCCGAGGAGGCACCGCACCCACAGGAACAGGCCTGGATGCCCGGTTCGTTTCCCACTCGCAGCCCACCCACTGGTCCCGCAAGGGCCAGCACGGCGAGGGCGATGAATCGGATCAGGGCACGCAAGGGAACCACCTGTCCCTCATGCTAGGAGTCTCGAACGGACTCGCAATAAAAAACGTTCAATTCTAATGGTTCTCTAAGAATCAAGCCCTTCGCCTACCCTAGGATACCTATGGGTGATCCAGTCCTTCGGACGAACGGGGTTACTGGAGGGCAAGGCATGAAGGTCCTCATCATCGAAGACGAGATCAAGTTCGCGAGAATCCTGGCTCAGGGCCTCAAAGAGCATGGAATCAATACTGAATCCGCCTTTGATGGGCCATCCGGTTTGGAGAAGGCGCTGTCGAGGGTTTTCGATGCCATTGTTCTGGATGTGATGCTTCCTGGGAAAAACGGGTTCGAGGTTCTCAAGGAATTGCGGGCATCTGGAAGCAACGCCGCCGTGCTCATGCTGACGGCGAGAGGTTCTGTGGAGGACCGCATCCATGGCTTGAATCTCGGAGCCGACGACTACTTGCCCAAGCCCTTCGTGTTTAAGGAACTTCTAGCGAGGTTGCAGGCCATCACGCGGCGCCCCCAGGTCGAACCCCAGACGGTCTTGAAGGTCGCCGACCTGGAACTGGATCCCCGCACGAGGGAGGTGCGCCGAGCCGGACAAGCCATCGACCTCTCCATCAAGGAGTTTGTTCTCCTTGAGTTCTTGTTGCGGAGAAAGGGCACCGTCGTGACGCTGGCGATGATCCTGGACCACGTCTGGAACATGGACTACAGCGGTGGTGAAGATTCCAACGTCGTGGCGGTCTACATCAACTACTTGCGCAAAAAGGTGGACAAGCCTTTCCACTCGAACCTGATCCAAACCATCCGTGGCACCGGATACATGCTTCGGGAGGATGCATGATTTCCTTCCCTCGGACGCTGCGCTTCCGACTGACCGTCTGGTACAGCTTCGCACTGACGCTCGTCCTTGCGGCATTCGGGCTACTCGTCTACCAGACCATGAGCCATCGCCTGCTCCAGCACCATGATGAACCCCTGCGCGAGATGGGAACTGCCGTCGTGCATATCCTCAACGAGCATGAGGACTGCCACGATCTCACGCCCGATCAGGTGCGTACCTTGGACCAGCTCGGACGGCTGGTGCTCGTGCATGATGTGGAGGGTGAGCATCAGGTTTTCTACCAGTCCCCGGAGATGAAGGCGAATGCCCTGGCTCCTGCCGTGGGAGCCCTCGGCTGGGAGGCCTTGCCAACCCCTCGCTTCGTGACCATCCAGCAGAACGGGATGCCCTGGCGCGTGCTCTCCCTTCCATACCGATCCAAGGCGGGTCGTCCGGGTGTTGTCCGCTTGATGCAGGATCTCGGCGATATCGCGGAAACCCTGCGCAGCCTCCGTTTGGCGTTGTTGCTGATTTCGCCCGCAGGGGTGCTGCTGTCGGCCTTGGGTGGCTATTGGCTCTCCGGCCGAGCCCTTGCCCCGGTGGACCACGTTGCGCGAATGGCGCACGAGATCGAAGCCACCAATCTGAACCAGCGCCTACCCCATCCTGGTGTGGATGACGAAATCGGGCGGTTAGTGGACACACTCAACCGCATGATCGGGCGTCTTGAGCACTCCTTCGATGCCATGAAGCAGTTCACGGCCGATGCCTCCCACGAACTTCGAAGCCCGTTGAACACCATGCGAAGCACCATCGATGTCCTCCTGGATCAGCCGCGTACGGTGGAAGAACATCGCAAAGGGCTCGAAAGCCTGGGCGAGGAAGTCAATCGACTCCATCGGATCGTCGAGGATCTGCTCCTGCTCGCACGGGCCGATGCCGGTCGCCAGGCGATGGCTCGCGAACCCGTGGAACTCGATGCTCTGGTCAGCGCCCTCGCCGAATCCATGGCCGTTCGCGCCGAGGAGCGCGGCGTCACCCTGAAGGCTGACCAGATTTCACCGGCTGCCGTGTTGGGTGACGAACCCTGGCTCATCCAGCTCGTTGGGAATCTCCTCGACAATGCCCTCAAGTTCACTCCCAGTGGCGGCACCGTTGAAGTTCGCCTGGAGTGCGCCGAGTCGAGTGTCAGGCTGGAAGTGCTCGATTCAGGACCAGGCATTCCAGAGGGTGACCTGGAGCGGATCTTTGAACGCTTCTACCAGTCCGACCCCTCTCGTACGCGAGGGCTGAAATCGGGTGCTGGACTTGGTCTCGCCATCGCGGCCTGGATCGCGGAGGCCCACGAGGGACAAATCCAGGCTTTCAATCGAGCGAACGGGGGCGCCGCCTTCCTGGTCGAGCTTCCCGTCCTCCGCATGACGGTTGGGGACCGACTTCCGGAAGGCCCCCTTGTCTGATCCACTCACCGATATTTTCCGCCGAGAGAAGTTCACCCACGAGGATCTCGTCTTCCTTCTGGGGCTCCGCGATCCCGTGGACGTGGCGCGGCTTCGCGCCCGCGCCAACGAGGTGCTGAACGCGACCCTTGGGTCCGCCGTCTACTACCGGGGCATCATCGAGTTCTCCAACGTCTGCGCCAGCGACTGCTACTACTGCGGAATCCGCGCCGGGAATCCCACGGTCGAACGCTACACGCTGACGGAGCAGGAAATCCTGGATGCCGCCCTCTGGTGCGCACGGGAGGGCTACGGCTCCGTGGTGCTCCAAGCGGGGGAACGCAGCGATGCGGGGTTCGTCGCCTGGGTGGAGCATCTCGTCCGCCGCATCCGGGCCGAATCCATCCTGCCGGAGCTTCCCCAAGGTCTCGGCATCACGCTCTCCCTGGGCGAGCAGAGCCCGGAGACCTACCGGCGCTGGCGCGAGGCTGGGGCCCACCGCTACCTCCTGCGCATCGAGACGACAGATCCGGATCTCTTCGCCCGCATCCACCCGCCCTCCCAAACCCTGGAATCCCGCCGTCAGGCCCTCCGCGATCTGGATGCCGCCGGATTCCAGGTGGGCACGGGCGTCATGATCGGCATCCCCGGACAGACCCTCGATATGCTCGCCAGGGACATCGCGTACTTCCGCGACAATCCCATCGACATGATCGGCATGGGGCCCTGGCTGCCCCACGAGGACGCCCCCATGAAGGACTGGCCCCAGCCCCTCGCGGCGGAGGCCCAGTTCCAGCTCGCCCTCAACATGATCGCTACGGTCCGCCTAGCCTGCCCGGATCTCAACATCGCCGCCACCACCGCCCTCCAGGCCATGTTCCCCGATGGCCGCGAACGGGGCCTCAGCTATGGGGCCAATGTCACCATGCCCAACCTCACGCCGGTCCACGCAAGGGGCAGCTACAGGCTCTACGAGGGCAAGCCCT